>NZ_JAHKQX010000007.1:0-245304 GCF_019345515.1 Shewanella sp. NKUCC06_TVS
CGGAATTGTGGGCTGGGAAAGGTTATGGCAAGGATGGTTTAAACTGCAAACCATCCTTGAAGGTTACCAGCTAGCCTTGTCTCTTGAGCAAAAGATGTGATCAAGAGACAGGCCAGAGCGAGGTTTATGAATAGCGTTAGTATCTTAGCGCGATTAAGATTTATTAGTGCAATTAAGGTTTAGCACACTGGGTTGGCGAACCCACTCCTTTCCACTGTGTAGTGCCATCAGTGAGTGACAGGGGCACAAAGGTTAAACCTTGGCTCATATTGGCGGGTGGCAAGTCGGTTTCTAACTCATACATGCCCATGGGGATAGCCCCTGATGTGGCATTGGCGGCTGTTTGTGCGGCCGCAAGGCTTGAGTAGCGCAGACCCAACATATCAAAGTGGTTGCGCCAATCTTTGCCTGTGAGTTTACTCAAAGACACCAGCATAAAGTCGTTGCCCGGAATATCTTTCACCGTTTTGCCACCGTAGACACTATTGCCTTCAAACGAAAATTGGCCAAAGCCCAGTTTGCTGCGATTCGCTTCCCAATCACTGGCGTTATTCGCATATTTACCGAAAATACGACTGTGTTGATACAGCAAGGTAAAGAGATTAAAGCCATTGTTCAGAGTGGTGCCGTCACTGAGCGTCATGCCGTGAGCCTTAAGCGCCATTTGGATGTAAAACGCCATGCGATAACCGTTATGCACTGCATAAGCATTGCTGGCCCAAGGCGCAGTGTACCTGTCTTCACCAGCATCGAGCACCTTACAATTGGCGTCAAACACTACGCGTTTACCACTGGTGTCTGTTGTACCTGCGGCATCGGACATAAACACATAAAAAAGATCCTTGTGGTTCATGTGACCATCGGTCACTGTGCCTGTATTGCCGTCGCGCAGATAATGGGTTTTCCACTTCACCACATAGGGGAAGATATTGTTGGAGTTTTCCCCTGCGCGGCTGCCATAACCTGCCCAGTTTTCATTATCACTTGCCGCAGCATATTGCACATTGAGACGGTTAGTTTGCAGATTGTGGCCTAACTCATGGTTATCACCCCAACCCGTTGGGTCGATATTCCATGCTGCGTCCCAAGGATTACCGCTACAACCTCCACCGCACTGGGCATTTTGGTCATAATTCGCGTGTTGAATGATAGTGCGGGTATGCAGACTATTATCGATACAGTCGTCGCCAAACAGTCCTTTGCAAGCCGCTAGCACATCGGCGGGTAAGGATTCACTTAAGCTCTTGCCTTGGATCTTAAGTCCCGCAAGGGTGTAAACGCTGTTGATATGGTCATCGACAATACTTTTGAGTAGCGCGTTTACATCGGGCACATCCCCGCCGATGGCGTTTAAAAAGCGGTCGCGACGCAGATGCTGCTCGGCACCATCGGTACGCAAGTCCACATGGGGTAATTCGGTATTTTGGATGCGATCGTTAAAGGCTGCTATTTCTGCAGGGTTTGAAAAATCCATAATGGTCGGATGTTTAGCCACATGCTCAGCGCTGACTTCGACACTTAACGCGCCGCTATCAGCACTCGAAGTATCACCACTGATATACAGATAAATCGGCCCACCGTAGGGGGAAGAAAATTCGAGACTTTGTCCTTGAGCTAAGCGTAGGCGTTGCTGCGCCAACTCCAATGGACCGCGGTAGATTTTCTGCTCATAGGCACGGTTAGTATTACGTCTGTGGTAGTTGAGTTTGATCTCCACATTTGCAGCGCTGCTATCGAGACGAGTCAGTTTAATGGTTTGTCCTGGCAGCGCATACCAGCCTGTGGTCGTCCATTGGCCTGCATAGGGCACGCTAATGGTTTTACGTTCAGTGACAGTCGCAGGATAAGCGTAGTGTGCATTGCTGCCCTTGCTGAGGTTAGCTCTGTCGGTAACATATTCACCTAAATCTGGCTGGGCTAAGTTATGGCTACGGGCATAGCTGACGGTCCAATCGGCAAATAGGGCCTGCTGCCACTGGGCGTATTCGCTGTAGGCTATGGGGTAGTCAATCTCGCTGCGATACTTATCGGCGAGCAGCAGTCCGGCCTTCATCAAGGGGAAGTCTGCTTTGGTAAACACATCGATAGCATGGTTATCTAAGGTTTCAGCATTGGCTCGATACCAATCGGCACCCGCCTTGAATGAGTCAACAAAGGCGGCAGTATTACAGCTCAAGTAATTACCGCCACAGTCGTTGAGTACAGAGGTGTCGAAGCGGCCTTCGTTAAGCTTGCCGAGCAAATTATTCACCTTGGCCAGGGCGGTGTCTTCGTGCAAAATGTCGGTCACACTGAGGTTATTGGTATTGAGTTTTGACCAGTAATTGCCAGAGGTAGAAAGCCCCATCTCAAGATAAAGTGGCGACAGTATTGGGCTTTCATTACGCCAGTAGTTAGAGAGCAACAAGGGAATTCCTGCCGCTTTGGCCTTAGCGATAGCGGCTTTTATGCCTGCAAAACCGAGTGACTGACGGTCTATGTCACTAATGATAATCAGATCCGGTTTCAGTGTGTTGATACAGTTGCTTAACTCGCTGTAGTCACAGGTATTTGCTGTATTAATGCTATGGGCTGCGGGGTAGTTGTTTGTAAGCCAAGTGCGGATCCCTTCATTATGGGGAAAGTACCAACTGTCAGCCTTGCTCGGCATTTGGGCGGTCACTATGCTGAGGCCGTCGGTTTTATCGGCGCCTTTGGTCAGCCAGCCTAAAAGGTTTTTCAATAAAGTATCAGTTTGCGCCGAAGTGTTGACAGAAAATAGATTTCCTCCCATGGCCGCATATCTTTGCCCCTGTTGCTCGCCCGCCATCACTAACCCACGAACGGCGCTTGCCCCACTGCCATCGACATTTGATGGCAAGACAGTAAAAGTGTTCTCCGGCATAAAGCTCGAAAAGGTAATTGAGTCATGGGTTGGATGCCAAGAGATGCTGCTACCGACACCTTGATATAGCTGATTTATCTGGGCTTTACGTTTGATGTCGATATTAGCGAGTTCGGCGATGCTGAAATCAATTAACTCACTCGCACTGGCAAGCCTGTGGTCTTGGTGTTTAATGGCATTTTCGGCATTACTGATAAATGTCGGCGTGATAGTGCAATCGGCCGTCATGGCCGTAGTGGTGTAAGTCAGCACATTGAGCGTGCCACCACAGCCAGTAATGCCCTCAAGCGTAAAGCCGGTATCGGCAGTAATGCTAAAAATAGCGCTTTTGCCAGACTCCACTTTTTGGCTGCTTGGACTCAGTGCGCCACCTATTACCGATAGGCTGCTGGCGGTGTATTGTACCAGCGCGGGAGGTCGGACTGGCGGCTGAGTGGGTGGTGTTGTCGTGCCAGCATCTTCTGAGCCGCCACCGCATCCGCTAAGCAGTATGGCAATGGAGGCATAAAGTAGTCTAATCCTCATGGGGAGTCCTTGATCTTTGTGTATTTAACATTTGGTTGACATTGTATCTTGTTGCTCCTGTTTTCAATAGAATTAATTATATAATTTTATTGAAAATCATGACGTTATATTTGACGCTTGTCAAAAAACAGGCACAAAAAAACCGGCTTCTTGCCGGTTTTTTAATAGAGATATTAATTAATCTTACTGTTCACGTGCGATTGCGCGATAACCAATATCGGTACGGAAATACACATCATCCCAGTGAATTTCATCAACCAATTTATAGGCGGCTTTTTGCGCTTCGGTGACGGTGTTACCCAGTGCCGTCGCACACAATACGCGACCGCCGTTGGTAACGACGTGGCCGTTTTTCATCTCAGTGCCCGCATGGAACACTTTGCCATTGTTATCGCCAAGGCTGAGACCGTCAATCACATCAAATTTGCGATATTCATCTGGGTAACCGCCAGCAGCCAATACCACACCCACGGCTGCGCGCTCGTCGTATTCAGCGGTCACTTTATCTAACTCGCCACGGGTGGCGGCTAAACAGAGTTCCACTAAGTCAGACTTTAACCGCATCATGATGGGCTGAGTTTCTGGATCGCCAAAGCGGCAGTTGTACTCGAGCACTTTGGCGCTGCCATCGGGTGATATCATCAAGCCCGCATACAGGAAACCTGTATAGATATTGCCTTCTGCCGCCATTCCATCAACCGTCGGGCGAATCACGTTTGCCACAGTCCAATCGTGTACCGCTTGGGTTACCACAGGTGCTGGCGAGTAAGCGCCCATGCCGCCAGTATTTGGGCCGTAATCGCCGTTATCACGGGCTTTATGATCTTGGCTGGTGGCCATTGGTAGAATATTCTTACCATCGACCATCACGATAAAGCTGGCTTCTTCGCCCTTGAGAAACTCTTCAATCACTACGCGCGAACCCGCTTCGCCAAACTTGTTACCGGCGAGCATGTCATCAATTGCGGCATCGGCTTCGGCTTGGTTTTGGGCGATGATCACGCCTTTTCCGGCGGCTAAACCGTCGGCTTTGATAACCACTGGATAACCCGTTGTGGCCGTTAATTCACGCACGAAAGCTTTGGCATCGCTGATTTCAGTGCAGTTTTTATAACCCGCCGTAGGAATATTGTGGCGGGCTAAAAAGTCTTTAGTGAAGGCTTTTGAACCTTCGAGTTGGGCTGCGGCTTTAGTTGGGCCAAAAATCGCTAAACCTGCGGCGTTGAAGGCATCGACGACACCGATAACGAGTGGTGCTTCTGGGCCGACTATGGTCAGTTCAATCTTATTAGTTTTCGCAAAATCGAGCAGAGCAGGGATGTCGGTGGCGCTGATCGCCAGATTTTCAACATTAGGTTCTAGGGCTGTGCCCGCATTACCGGGTGCTACATAAACGGTAACAACTTGAGCCGATTGAGCGGCTTTCCAAGCTAGGGCATGTTCGCGGCCGCCGCCACCAATGATTAACACTTTCATGGTTAAAACTCCCACACATCGCAAAGGAAAAGGCCCTAATCGCTAGGGCCAAGTTTGATTTAAGTTGTTATCAATGACGGAAGTGGCGCATGCCTGTCATCACCATGGCCATGCCGTGCTCGTCTGCTGCTGCGATGATTTCAGCATCGCGCATTGAGCCACCCGGTTGGATGATGCAGCTAATGCCCGCAGCCGCTGCGGCATCGATACCGTCACGGAAGGGGAAGAAAGCATCGGATGCCATTACAGAGTTCACCACTTCTAAGCCTTCATCGGCGGCCTTGATGCCAGCGATTTTCGCGCTGTAAACGCGGCTCATTTGGCCTGCGCCGACACCGATAGTCATGCCGTCTTTGGCATAAACAATGGCGTTAGATTTAACGAATTTCGCCACTTTCCAGCAGAACATTAAGTCTTTCAGTTCGCTTGCAGTTGGTTGACGTTTAGAGACCACTTTGATGTCTTCTAAACCGACCATGCCTTGGTCGCGATCTTGCACTAGTAAGCCGCCGTTAACACGTTTGTAGTCTAAGGTTTGGGTCTTAGTGTTCCACTGACCACATTCCAATAAACGCACGTTGGTCTTTTTCGCAACCACATCGCGCGCCGCTTGGCTGACGCTTGGGGCGATAATCACTTCAACGAATTGACGCTCAACGATAGCGCTTGCGGTGGCAGCATCTAATTCGCCGTTGAAGGCGATAATGCCACCGAAGGCTGAGGTTGGGTCAGTTTGATAAGCGCGGTTATAGGCATCGAGTAAGTCTTTACCTAAGGCCACACCACAAGGGTTAGCGTGTTTAACGATAACACAGGCGGGTTCCAAGAATTCTTTTACGCACTCAAGGGCGGCGTCGGTATCGGCAATATTGTTGTAAGACAAGGCTTTGCCTTGCAACTGAATCGCGGTAGCCACAGAAGCTTCATCAATTTTAGTGTCAACATAGAAAGCCGCTGCTTGATGGCTGTTTTCGCCATAGCGTAAGTCTTGTTTCTTCACTAATTGGGTGTTGAACGTGCGTGGGAACTTAGAATCAGCAAAGCATTCGTCCGTGCTGTGTGCAGGAACCATAGTACCGAAGTAGTTGGCGATCATGCCATCGTAACCCGCAGTGTGCTCAAAGGCTGCAATCGCTAAGTCGAAACGCGTCGCATGGGTCGTGCTGCCATTGTTAGCCGTCATTTCTGCAAGTACGCGTGAGTAATCGGCCGCATTCACCACGATAGTCACATCTTTATGGTTTTTCGCCGCAGCGCGCACCATAGTTGGACCGCCAATATCGATATTTTCGATAGCGTCTTCTAAGGTACAACCGGCTTTAGCCACAGTTTCAGCGAAGGGATAAAGGTTAACCGCAACTAGATCGATGGCATTGATATTGTTATCGGCCATCACGCTTTCATCAAGACCGCGGCGCGCCAAAATGCCGCCGTGCACTTTAGGGTGCAGCGTCTTAACGCGACCGTCCATGATCTCAGGGTGTCCTGTGTAATCAGATACTTCGATAACAGGCACGCCGTTATCCGCTAACAGGCGAGCGGTGCCGCCAGTTGATAACAATTCTACACCTTGGGCGTGAAGTGCTTTGGCGAACTCGAGAATTCCGGTTTTATCTGAAACGCTTAACAGCGCGCGACGAATGGGTCTGGCATTATTTGCAGCAGTCATTTGGGTACAGGGTCCAGTTATTTTAGTTTCAAGGATCTTTCGGAAAACAGAACAGCCTTAACGCTGTACTGCTTTCCAAAAGTCCCTTGGTCCTATTTTTACTTTATTAGCTAACTTTTTATCCCTTCGTCACAGCGCGCGTATTCTAGCGTAAAACTCGATTTACGGGTGTTTTTTCTGCGTGATTTCACAATATTCATATCAGAACAAAGCGGCATTGCCGTGTTGGCTTTCAGTAAAGTTAAAATTACCTCTTGACCTTGGAGTAGGCTCCAAGGTTTATACTTGCATTATTGAGTTGTATGCTGGAAATGATCCCTGAGTTGCGGACTATTTCGCAAAGGATGAAGACATGTATCGTATTGGTGAATTGGCGGATTTATGTGAGGTGAAAGCCGACACGTTAAGATTCTACGAGAAGCACGGCCTACTCGCGCCGTCGAGCCGTACTGAGTCTGGCTATCGAGTATATACCGAGGCCGATGCTGCGCGATTACGCTTTATTTTACGGGCGAAAGCTGTGGGTTTTACCCTCAATGAAATCAGTGAATTGCTGTCAATTGAACTCGATAAATCTAACCGAGTCTGTGCCGATGTAAAAGGCATGGTTGATTGTAAATTGGCTCAAGTACAGGCCAAAATTGCTGAGCTGAATCATTTTCAAGCGAGTTTACAAAGCTTGTCTGATGCTTGCTGTGGTGGGCCACGTAGCGCCGAACATTGCTCTATTTTAGAGGCGTTGGAGTCCAGCACTGAGCGGGTACGCGTTGAGCATCACTCTCATAATGTAAATCAGTACCAAGCGCACCAGAATAATCACGGCAAAGCCATTTATGAAGAGTCAGGGAATTAATTATGTTATTGAAGAATTTTATTGATCTGTTTTTAGACTCGGCGCCTTGGTTATTACTGGGCCTGATTTTAGCTGGGCTATTAAAAGTATTCGTGCCAATGGCGTGGATGCAAAAGCAGCTCGGTGGTCACGGTTTTAAAACCGTAGTGAAAGCGGCGCTGCTTGGCGCACCTTTACCTTTGTGTTCTTGTGGCGTTATTCCCGCAGCAGTTGGGCTGCGTCGCTCTGGTGCATCTAAAGCGGCCACCACCTCCTTTTTAGTCTCAACCCCTGAAACGGGCGTCGATTCCATCGCCGTTTCCTACGTGTTACTCGGCCCCTTTATGGCGATCGTCAGACCGATTGCAGCGATTACCAGTGCGATTGTGGCTGGCTTACTCGTTGGTCGCGATGATGACGATGGCAAGTCAGTGGTTAAGGTAAATACTCAATCAGATAAGCCATTAGAGGGTGAGGCGTCTTGCTGCGCTTCAAAATCAGTGGCTCAGCCAGAGATGGTAAAAGCCGAAGCGGTTAAAAGCTGCTGCTCATCGACTACGCCTACGATAACGCCCGTAAAGTCTTCCTGCTGTGGTAATGACAATGTTGATGCACCTGCAGCCGAGCCAAAGCCGAAGATCAAAATGACGCCTATGGCGGCGCAGAGCTTGATGGCAGGTCCTTCAAGTGTTATGGCTGTTGGCAGTCAAACCATGGGATCTGCTCAAACTATGGGTTCTGTGGTTAAGGTTAACGCTGCTAAAGCAGAAAGCGTGGGGTCATGTTGTGGCAGCCAAACCACAGAGCCTGAAAAAATAGTGGTGGTGAAAAAAGGCGCTTGCTGTGGTGGCAGTGCTAAGGATGCAGAGCAGGTGAGTACTAACACTGCAGGCGATAGCTGCTGTGCGTCTACTCAAGATATGGCGACTGAGTTTAAGTCGCAATCGGTACTCAGTCGTATCGGAATTGGCCTTAAATATGCGGCAACGGATTTAGTGCGTGATACTACGCTGTGGCTGCTGGTGGGCTTATTTTTCGCAGCTCTGGTACAAACCTATGTGCCGGCTGACTTTTTAGCTAAATGGGGCGATGGCATTCTGGCTATGCTAGTGATGGTGCTCGTTTCTGTGCCTATGTATATTTGCGCGACCGCATCGACACCGATTGCCGCTGGATTATTATTGGCGGGAGTGTCACCGGGTGCTGTACTCGTGTTTATGATGGCAGGTCCGGCAACCAATATCGCGACTTTAGGCATAGTGGCTAAAGAGCTAGGTAAACGTGCGCTGTGGGGCTACCTTGGCGGTGTGATTGGCGTGGCCTTAGTGGCCGGTATGTTGGTCAATTATCTGGTTAATACCTTTGGTTTTGTGGTGATGCCACAAATTGGTGAAGAGCACCAAATGTTACCTCAATGGTTAGTGGCAACCTCTGGCATATTGCTGGCGTTACTCATGGCAAAAGTGGTTTTTGAGAAGATCCCAAGAAGCTGGGTTCGCCGCAACGATTGCTGTTCTTAGTCGATTCATATTCCGCTAAGCAGTATCAAACAAATAAACATCCCAGTGTTGTTGCTAACACTGGGATTTTTTATGGGATTGATTTGCAAACCTATCAGTATTTGTTTGCTTTTTTAACGTCGATAAACGTAGGCGGCCTGTCGGCTTCAGCCTTGTTAATTGATTAGGATGGGAAGGAGCTTATCTCCGCCAAGGTTAAGTTGCGCCATTTCCCTACATCGATATCTAAGGTCACTGCGCCAATTTGCGCCCTGTGTAGGGCAACCACTTTATTGCCCACGGCGGCAAACATCCTTTTGACTTGATGAAACTTGCCTTCGGTGAGTGTGAGTAGCACGGTTTTTTCATCCACTTGCTGCAGTGTTGCTGGCAGAGTGAGGGCGGTTTCGCCCTGTAGATTTAGCCCAGCGTCAAACTTTGCGGCTATGGCTGCAGTCGCTTCGCTGTCGAGTGGATCTCGCAGTTGGATACGATAGACTTTTTCACACTGATATTGAGGCGAGATAATATTAAACGACCAGCGGCCATCGTCAGTCAGTAGCACTAAGCCTGTGGTATCAGCATCTAGGCGGCCAACGATGTGCAGGTCAAATGCACGTTCGATATCGAGCAGATGAAATAGCGAAGGGTAGGCACCATCCACATTTGAGCACAAGGTATTAGCAGGTTTGTGCAACATGATATAGCGAGATGGGCGTGGCGCTAGCGGCTTTCCATTAAGGCTGACAGTATTATTTTCATGCACTTGCATTGCGCAGTCTGTCACGATAGCGCCATTGACTGTGATTGAGCCGCTAAGAATGGCGACACTTGCGGCTTTGCGATCAAGATCTGTGCTTTTACAGAGGAATTTATCGAGGCGCATAGTGAAATCTCAGGAAAAACAGTCAGCACAGGTGTTTAAGTAAGCTGCATTATCGCGACTTAGGGAGGATAAGCAACTGCCCTGTCTGAATGTTAAAACTGAGCGTACTGATTTTTAACGTTATGACCTTTGTGGATCATTTTGCTGTTCGTTTTGTATTGATTTGACCGCAGATGTTTTCTATTTGAGCCACTCGATGAGCATATCGTTCATTAAGTGGCTGATTATTGAGTCGCAGTGCAATGTATTTTATGGGACTTGTTAAGGCGAGGAAAAACTTGGCTTAGTGTTAATAAGTAATTGAGCAAAAATGTAAATACTGCTCAGAATACAGCATATGCCTAAATAAATGAGTAAGCCGAACTCCGTTTGGCCAAAACTGCTGGCAACTAATGGGCCTATTACTGACCCCACCGAATAGCTCAGCAGCATCACTTGAGTCGCTGAAACAATTTGGCTAGCAGGCAAGTCGTCACAAGCTAAGCTGATTGCAATCGGGTAAAGGGCAAAAGCGCTGGCGCCAAGCAAGATAAATCCAATAATCAGCGTCATATTTGAATGCTGAGTGAGCAGTAATAATGCTGCGACACCCAGTAGGCAAAAGCTTACTATCAAGCCACTTTTGTTAACTCGAGGAGATAAATAACTGACTAAAGGTTGTACCAGCATGCCACCTACAATGATGAGGGCCATAAATTGTCCTGTTTGCTGATCAAGCCCCATATCCAGTGCCACATAGATGGGAAGTAAACCATAGATAGGGCCAAGCAATAATCCAGAGACTAAACATCCCATAATGGCAGGCTGACTTAGGTTTTTTAGCGCAGACAATGACATTGATTGTTGTTCGCTTACCTGAGGTTGACCGCGTTTTACCAGTAGCGCGGGTAAACTTGCCGCGGCTAATAATCCCATGATCACTAGGTAAGGTAGATTGCCCTTTGTACCTAAATAATCAATGGCTAATTGTCCTAAGGCAGTGCCTCCATAAAGCGCTGTCATATAAAGTCCAAGCCGCTTAGCGCGTTGCTTTTGGGTATCGGCCATTAATAGCCATGATTCAACAACCACAAAAATCCCTGCAACCGCAAATCCCGCTATAAGTCGAGAGGCTAACCAGACTCCACTTTTGGGGATTAATATCATAGCGACAACGCTGCAAAGAAGGATATTCAAAAAAAGGATAAAGGCTTTACTGTGGCCGATACGGGCAACAACAGGAGCAATACAAGGCGCCCCCAGTAATAAACCTAAATAAAAAATACTGGCCAGTAATGGAGCAAGTGAGGTGCTGAGTTCGAAAAAAGTGAGCGACAGTGGGATTAAGCTCATCAAGTAGCCTGATGCCAAAGCAAACAAACTTAACCCTGCTACGGGGACGAAAAGGCTGGGTTTTTGAGCCGACTGAGTTAAGGCAATTTTTTCCACGGGCGGTTCCGAAAACAGACAAATAATATACAGCGGGCGGGGTTGCGGTCGCGACTTTAGGCTGGATCGCTAACAGGGTAAAGTGAGTTAGATTGACTGTGGTGGTGAATAATATTTGTGTTTACTATTCATGTAGATATTGGGTTTTCTATGTTGCTTTGTTGCAATACGTTTGTGTTGTTCGCTTGCTGTTCACTGCGTCGCAGTTTTAGTGCACATTCAACGATATCTAGATTCGATTTAGCGCTACACATTCAATTTAGTGCCAAATTTGGGGAATAATACCTAATCCTACCAATGATCAGAAGGTATGATTAATTAGTTGATTATCACCTTGGTAGAAAGTGTGGCGTGATCTATATCTCAGTTTTAAACATTAATTAAATTACAACGTGGGCAAGGTTTTGTTCGATCTTTGTCCGTTTGAAATTTTAAAACAAAGGTGTCGATCAGAATTTGGTGATTATTGTCGCTAATCGGCTGTTTGTGCGTGCTAGCTCAGCAATAAATGTTGTTGCCAAGTGATAAAATTACAAAATAAACCGCTTTGCCAAGTGTGATCTATGCCCTAAATTTGCGTCAAAATAAAATGGTATTAAGGTTGTAACCATGTCTTTAACAGATTCAAGTACTGCTCCACCTAATAAAGCTCCTGTCAGTGAGGGGCTCGATAAGAAAAAAATGCTGATCCTAGTGGCTGATATTGTGCTGTTATTTGCACTTTATTACGGTTTACCTTTCGAGCAAGGGGTGAATACTGGGCTGGCCATTTTGTTCTTTGCCGCGATTCTTTGGCTGACCGAAGCGATTCACATCAGTATCACTGCGATTCTCGTTCCTATACTCGCCGTATTCTTTGGGGTGTTTGAAACCAAGGAGGCGATGAGTAACTTTGCCAATCCCATCATTTACTTATTCTTTGGGGGTTTCGTATTGGCTGCGGCCTTGCACCATCAAAAGATTGATACCCTCATAGCGCAAAAGCTGCTGCTAGCCTCTAAGGGCAAACTCAGTATTGCCTGTTTGATGCTGTTTGGAGTAACTGCGCTGCTCTCAATGTGGATCAGCAATACCGCGACCACGGCGATGATGTTGCCATTGGCACTGGGGATTTTGCAGCAGCTCGACCGCGAAAAATACCACAGCACCTATGTATTCCTTCTGCTCGGTATTGCCTATTCAGCCAACATCGGCGGTATTGGTACTTTAGTGGGTAGCCCACCGAATGCGATTGCTGCGGCTCAAGTGGGCTTAAGTTTTAGTGATTGGCTGAAGTTTGGTATTCCAACCGTTATCCTCATGCTACCTATGATGTTGATTGCCTTGTATTGGTATTTTAAGCCTGATCTTTCTGCCAAATTCGATGTTAATGTTGAAGCTCAGAAGCTGACATTTCAGGGGAAATTTACTCTGCTTATCTTCCTGACTACCGTATGTTGCTGGATTTTCAGTGTGCCGTTAGCCAAGGCATTAGGTGGCATCACTCAGTTTGATACCATAGTCGCCTTAGGGGCCGTCGTTTTACTCTCGGGCTTAGGTTTGGTCGGCTGGAAGAAAATTGAATCGACCACAGATTGGGGCGTACTCATATTGTTTGGTGGCGGTTTAACACTGAGCGCAGTACTAAAAACGACTGGCACCAGCGTATTTTTAGCTCACTGGATGACAGATATTTTCGGTAGCACTCACATGTCGTTGTTCGTCTTTGCTGTGATTGCTTTTGTGGTGATGTTGACTGAATTTGCCAGTAACACCGCCAGTGCTGCACTGTTAGTGCCTGTATTTGCTGCGATTGCTGAGGCATTAGGCATATCGCCTGTAATGTTATCTGTACTGATTGGTATTGCAGCTTCTTGCGCCTTTATGCTGCCGGTGGCGACACCGCCCAATGCTATCGTTTATGGTTCTGGCCATATCAAGCAATCGGAAATGGTGCGAGTGGGTATGATCATCAACTTTATCAGTATGATAGTCTTGGGTATTATCGCCCATACCTTCTGGGATATTTAACACTGATATAGTTCATGGCAACTTTGTGTTTCAACGTTGCCGCTATAATAGTATTCGCCTTATGAAGAGCATAGGGCGGATACGCATTTTTCCTAGCAGAGTCGTCGTACCGAGTTTTTGGGCTTAGTGTTTCGAAGCTTACTCTATGCTTATGTTTTGCACTTAATTTGAGGTTAAGTTGCGACTAAAAGTATTTGCGCTATAAATTGCTTGATGTTGATAACGTAGATAAAAGATTTCTTTTACGTTGATGATATCAATCTGTTCAATGTCATTTTTATATAATACGGGAGCGGTATCGCCTTCAGTGACAGTAACGGCTTGTAAAATAATAGGCTTATCTGTCATGGCAAAAAACACTTCTGCTTGCTGTAAATTCTCTGAAAGATAAACATAAGCTGTCTGCGGCTCGGCAGAATTATGATCACTGCGAGTAAAGGCTATCCCTTGCTCGAATGGGCGAATGCATTGCTGAGTTTCATCGTTCCAAGTCCCTCCCTTGTCGAGACAAGTATCAATTGTGAGATATTGTTGTAAACCCCATCCTGTCACCACTAGCAAGAGCACTGCGCCCAGTAAGAACATTGCTTTTTTCAATTTTCGTTACCTTTACAAATTAGCTCGGCTGAGCGTTTGTATCTTAGCTCAATCCTCTTATTTATAGGCATTTAACCATTGGTTTAACGCTGAGGAGGGCAAAGCTCCGGCTTGCTGGGCGAGTATGTGGCCTTGTTTAAAAATCATTAAGGTTGGAATAGATCGAATGTTAAATTGAGCCGCGAGGGCTTGCTGTTCTTCAGTATTGATTTTACCGAAGCGAAATTGAGGTTCCCATGTCTTAGCTGCTGCAGAAAATATGGGCGCAAAACTTTTACAGGGCCCACACCAGCTGGCCCAAAAGTCGACGACAAGGGGAAGCTCTGATTTATTGGCATGGTTGGCAAAGTTTGTGCTATTGAGTTCAATTGGCGCAGCCGTAAAGACACTGAGCTTACATTTACCGCAAGTGGGTTGTTGGTTTAAACGCTCATCGGGAACGCGGTTTAACGTATCGCAATGGGGGCAGGCAATAATCATGGCAAAGCTCCAAAATAAAACGTTTATACGACTTATATATTGGGCTAACCGACAGTAATTTAAAGGGCGAGTGATGATGTTATCGCCCATGATGACCTTATTATTAAGGATTAAGCAGTGAACCGAGCTGCAGAAATGTTTAGATTGCGCCGACAAGCCCGCTCGTCGGTGATAAAATCCTGCGCAAAGTTGAATATCACGCCCTAAGTGCGAACAAGAAAAGAGAATGAAGATATGACTGAATTAGAAGTAATCGATCTGCAAGTGGGCGAAGGAAAAGAAGCGGTAAAAGGCGCACTGATCACCACCCAATATCGGGGATTTTTGCAGGATGGCACCCAATTCGATTCATCCTATGATCGTGGTCAGGCGTTTCAATGTGTAATTGGTACTGGCCGAGTCATTAAAGGCTGGGATCAAGGTATTATGGGGATGAAAGTGGGTGGCAAACGTAAGTTGTTAGTCCCAGCTCACTTAGCCTATGGCGAGCGTCAAGTGGGGGCACATATCAAACCAAATTCTGATCTCACCTTTGAGATCGAATTGCTCGAAGTGCTGACTCGCGACTAAGCGTGACAGGACTGCGAGAGTCTGTGTAAGCTCAATTGAGCCAATATGATTCTGGCTCATTTTGCACTCCTCGCTATGTTTCTTCGGCATTGGGTGATTTACACTGGACTCAATTTTCCCACTTAATGGAAAGAGATTTGTCGTGGCTTCGGATACTGCAGCAGAGTTAATTGCGCAACTTCAGGCTGAGATCGCTCAGCTAAAAAGTGAAAACGCTCATTTAGCAGCGTTGAATTATCGTGCCGAAGAAAAACTCTTTGCGGCCCTCGATGGTAATGGTTTATGTCTATGGGAACAGCATATTCCAAGCGGAAATTTAACCATATTTAACATGCGCTGGGGCGAAATGCTCGGGTTTAGTCCTGAAGAGTTTGCTGCCCATGTTGATATCTGGAAAAGTAAGTTACACCCCGAAGATAAAGAATGGGTGATAAAAGCCTTTGAAGATCATGTGAATGGTCAAGCCGATTACTATCAAGCAGTTCACAGAATGCTACACAAAGATGGCAGCATAACCTGGGTGTCCGATCGTGGGCGTATTGTCGAGCGCTTAGCTGATGGAACACCACTGCGAATGATGGGCAGCCATATTGATATTACTCAAGAAAAGCGCTACGAAATAGATTTAGCCCGTTTAGCTCACAGTGATCCACTCACCAACTTAATGAATCGCCAAGCTATTGCCAAAGTATTCGATGAATCCTCGCAATCAGGTATTCACGGTGCGTTATTTTTTATCGACCTTGATGGTTTTAAAGCGTTAAATGACCGTCACGGCCATAAGTTTGGTGACAGCCTGTTGATGCACGTTGCGCATACTTTGGTATCTCATGCAGGTGAATTTGCGCAGATCGCACGGTTAGGGGGTGACGAGTTTGTGATATTACTGCCGTCATTTGATCGTGAATCTTTAGGGGCGCTCGCACAATCATTGCTCGATGTTTATCGAGATAAATTCCTGCTAGAAGGTTGTGAAGTAGAGGTAGGCCTGAGTATCGGTATTGATATATTTGGCTATGGTGATAGTTTTGCCGAGAGTTGTGATCGCGCGGATGCCGCCATGTATCGCGTGAAACACCAAGGAAAGCATGGATATTGTTTTTATCAGTCGTCGGAATAATGATCCAAGCCTGCAGATCTTAGTAATACTTAATTTATATTTGATTACAGTGCTTTATTCGAACAAAAAACCACCTTTAATGGTGGTTTTTTGTTTTTTAGCTTTTTAAGCTTAGTGTCATCAGCTTATGGAGTTACAAAATTAAATGGTTGATGGCAACTGACACAATAGTTTTCAGATTTTTTGTGTACATGGTGGCACTTACTGCAATCAGTTTCGGTGTCGAAGTGGCGATTTTTATGGGGATTGGTTGGTTTTACATCCGCCGTTTTTTCCGCTAATTTCTTAGTGTTGTGGCATTGTACACACTTGAGCATAGGGACGGCTTGTCGTTCTTCTGCACCATGGCAGCTTGCACATTTAAGCCCTTTCGCCATATGAGTTTGATCGAGTAAAGTACTCTCTTTAGCGAACGCGCTGCCAGCGAAAATACCCAAAATAATAGCCAATATAATTGTTAAGTTTTTCATTGTTTGATCCCATTATTCATTTCACAGGATGCCAAAATGTGAGGCATCCATTATTGATGACTATGTGTTCTATAGTTTTGCTACATATTTGCCCGCTAAATAGCCGAAGGTGTAGCAGCGACCTAAAGACAAGCCAAATACCGTTAATGGGTAGTCAACGCCACCATAGAAACCTGCGCCTAAGTTACCAACAATGAATAAACCTGGAATTTCCTTACCATCGGCATCAAGTACTTGGTGGTTGTCGTTAACGAGAATTCCTGAACATAAAGTAGAAATACGCATACGACGGTGAATACCGTAAAACGGTGGTTTGAGCACTGGTACCATTTTGCTTTTAGGTTTACCGAAGTCCTCATCTTTACCTTTTTTGCACAGCTCGTTATAACGGTTAACGCTGGCAACAAAGGTTTTTGGATCACACTCTAACTTCACCGCCAATTCTTCTAATGTGTTAGCTGAATGGGTGTTGATCAAAGAGGGAAATACTCCTGTTTTCTCACCAGGAACTTCAGGCATGTAAACTTTAAGCTCTTCAGGAGAATAGAGGTGGCCAGGCCAATCCTTCGCTTGCGTCATATAGTCAGAATCAAATACTTGTGAGTAATGCCCCGCATTCTGCTCATCTTTCAAGTAGTTATTCATTAGAGACATCTCAACCTTCTCATTCACAAAGCGCTCACCTTTACGGTTTACCGCTAAGAATGGCATGTCACACATGGAAGCCGGGCCGGCATCGAAGTCGTGCAACATTTTGGTATGTCCAACAGGTTCGATAACGCCGCCAGCCCAATAGGCCATAGCAAAACCGTCACCGGTACGATCCATTTGTTTACGTTCAAAGTTTTTCAGTTCGGGGATGAAGAAGTCACACATGGCTTTGTTATTTTGATAGTCGCCAGAGGACAGAATGACACCTTTCTTCGCCATGTATTTGTGGTATTTACCATCACGAGTTTGAGCAATGACGCCGATGACTTTTCCTGACTCATCCTGGATTAATTGTTGTGCAGGAGTATTAAAGAAAAACTTAACGCCTGCTTTTTCTGCTGTTTTAGCTAATGCGCGCATAGCATCACCCGTGGTGTAGGGTTTAGGGCCGCAGAAAGAAGTGATAAAATTTAAACGGTCATCAGTATCAGCAATTCCGCGAATACCGTGCTGCACTTTAGTTCCTTGGTCAACAATCTGGCCGCCACCTTGTTTCACTCTATCGATAACCCAAGTGACAGCTTCACCTGAATTGTAAGCCCATTGCTTAAGAAGACCGGGATGTGAACGGTGCGCGTTATCCGCCATTAAACGGCTAACTAAAGCTTCAATTGCTGATTTATCACTGTTTTTCAGGTCAATCCCTGAACCAGTGTTTCCTTGAGAGACTGGGATGGCTTGCTTTTGTAAACACGCAACGGTTGCACCACTTTCTCTGGCTGATAGAGCCGCAGGCACACCAGAAGCTCCAGCACCGACGACGACAACATCAAAGGTTTGGGTTGTTGCAATATCTTTATCAGCAATAGGTTTTGGCTTAGGTAGAAAATTGAGCGTTGCGCCGCCAATTTCGCCATATTCAGTGCCAACTTGAAGGGGTGCAGCACTCGCTGAAGCAATACCAAGACTTGCAAAGGCTAAGCCACCACTTCCCACTGCAGCTCGAGTTAGGAAACTTCTTCGAGATATACCATTCTGAAGCACGCTAGCAGTGTATTGATCGATTTCTTTCGGTTTCTGTGAATGCTCTTTACTCATTTTGATACTCCTTGGGTCCTCATTGCTAAGGTCGATATGACATCGTTAGCAACGACAATGGATCTGGCCATAACCGCATGTGATTTGTTTGCTTTAAAAACTAGAAGTGCAGTTGTGTGAAAGTGATTAAATTCTCATTCATTAACAACATACGTTTAAATGTATGACATATGACAATAAACCAAAAGAGGTATTAATTACATCTTTGCAGTGCTTCACAAAATGCTGGAGTTTTGAGCTGTTAATATGATTATTCTTTTTGAAACAAGCTAATGTAGGACTTTCTTTATTAAATAATGCAGTGAATTTTTTGAGGAAGATGTATTTCTTAAATACAGTGATCAAAATAAAATATGTGTTGTTAAGCTATTTCACTACATATATTTAGTGTTCTAGGTTTACGGGAGTTAATTGTGGTAATGAGGCGTTAGAGTCATCGTTATTTCCGCATCCGATAAATAAGACACATGAAATAGCCATGGCTGGAATAATTAAGAAATTATTTTTCCATTTTTGATCTCAATAATTAAGTCAACGCATTCACCGCAACATTTAAATGGATTGAGCATTTTGCAGTGTAAAAACCGGGTGTATCCAACAAGGCTGATACACCCATATAAGTTTTGGTGCAGGGGAGTTAAAACGGATGAACTATTTACCTAAGGCAAATTTATAAGTGACATATAAACGCAGATCGTCAAGATCTTCGGCTTGATCAAAATCGACCATGGCATAACGCGCCTTAAGACCTAGGCCCGATAACATGCCTGAAAATTTATAGGCGATTGAAAAGTTTGTTTCATTAAAATCTGACGCAGTCCCCTCTGGCACATCGTACTGCCCATAAAAGGCATAGGCTTCTAATCCACTCACCCCTAATTTTTCAAAGTCATAGGCCAGCTTTAACGCGTTGACCTCTTCATTCGCCCGTGCAGATTGATATACCTGTTGAATGACCACTTTTTCATCGCCCCATGGGGTCAGCACTGTGTCATCCCCGGTTTTGGCGTACATATAAGTGAGATCTGCCCCCGCCAATTTGGCGCCAAGATGGAAGCCATATTGATAGGTATCGAGTGGGCCGCCGGTTTCATCACCTATTGCCTGTTGAGTTAAATAGGAAGGTGTTAAGTACAAATTCGTTGGACCAACATCAGCGGCTAATTTCACTTTGGCATAGGTTTGATTGAAAACATCTTCCATGCTGTAGTGCCAAAGATGGGCTTCAGTTTGGACTGTCTTAAAGGGCAATTGATATTTAGCACCTAGGGCATAAACTGGGTTATCGGCAACATCTGCCACAATACCCGCTCTTGCTAATTCGCTTTGTACCGCCTCTTTTACGGATACGAAGTTATTATCAGACCACCCCATGGAATCTGTAATATAGAGTGCTGATAACGTTAGATTGTCAACACTCTTATTTTCTGCTGAAAAGCCGCGAAAAGTTCGTGGGATCGCACGAATGTCATGGGGATTCATCATTGGTGTGCGCAGTTCTTGTGCACCTAATTTGAATTGAGTATCCCACCAATTACCTTGGACAAAATACTCCTGTAAACGGTTGACGTTGTCATGGTCGCCAGCGGCATCGCGAGCAACTAGGCCGTAGACATCATCTGAATCATTGGTCCAAATGGGATTTGCAGATGCGAAGCTGGTCCCAAAACTAAGGCCATTCACTTTTGCGGTATTGTAATAAAACAGTCCGCCAAATGACGTATCGTGTTTAGTGTTCGTCGTATTATCAAAGTCACGGGTAAAATCGAATAAGCGTAATTCCCCTTTTAACGTACCTTGGCTAAACATTTGATCAATGCTGGTATCAGCCGTAGCAGGAATCGCTAGCGTAGATAGCACAAGCAAAGATAAATAAGATTTTTTCATCATCATCTTCCCTATTATTAGTAAGCCCTGATCAGAATTGTCTGAGCTAGTTAAAGAAATTATGTTTAACATTCTTAGGTTAAATGTATGACGTATGACTAATGTCGACAACGAAGTTAGGATGAATATGAGAAACTAGTTACGAAATTCGCACAGATGTTACTTGGATCAACAAAGATGAATGTTTTTTAATCACTAATGTAGGAAAGATGAGAGTACTTTTTCTGCGTTAATGCGGTTTTATGCTAGTATGGCGACACTAAGCATATTTGGGATAATCAAGTGCATATCTTCAAGCCAATTAAGCAGATAAGAGCATCGAGTGAAGTCGGGCAGCAACTGAAAAATGCTATTTTAGATGGCGAATATAAGGCTGGCGATAAATTACCCTCTGAGCGCGAATTAATAGAATTATTTCAAGTTAGCCGCACTGTGGTGAGAGAGGCGATCAAAAGCCTCGAAGCGGGTGGATTAGTGGAGATTCGCCAAGGTGCAACAGGTGGCGCATTTGTTAAGCACTTAACCTTTGAACGTTTAAGTGATGCTTGCCAAGATTTATTTCTAATGGGGAAACTTTCCCTTCCTGAACTGTGTCAAGCACGCATGCTGATTGAGCCGCAAGTGGCTAGAATGGCTGCTAAAAATTGCACTCCAGAGCAAGCTAAAGCTTTGCAAGAGGCGAATAGTCATGAAAGTGACTCATTGGCCTATCCCGAAACTGTCATATTGCGATCTCAAGTACATTATTTGCTTGCTGAAATGTCTGGAAATCGCTTTTTAGAAGCGATCGTAAAATCCTTGTTGGTTTTATTAAGTAATCAAACGACTAAGTTTCAGCCACCGACTGATGAAATTCATCCTTTAGGTTTGCATGATGTCATTGTCGAAGCGGTTATCGCAAAAGATGGGGCAAAAGCTGAGGCCGAAATGTTTGCACACCTTGAGGATTTTAATCGGCGCCTAATAGAAATTGAGCGTAAATATATGGATAAACGCGCTTAAGGCAAAGAGCCGCAACCCCAAAGTTCAACCGCGGCTGTTTGTTTGTTGGGTAAGCCAATCCAATGACTCATGGCTTGGCATTGCACTTTTCCTGAGATTTGAGTGAAGCAAAGTTCAAAATCCCCTGCTTCGGGCGTGCGACCTAAGCGCAACACAGGCAAAATGGGCAGCTTGGGCTGATAATGCCAGCTGCCATTTTTAAGATAGGCATCATCTGGGATTTCCATTCCTGCACCCGTACCTTTCACTCTTGCTTCGACCAACACTAATCCTTGTGGCGTGACGTTATAGTCTTCCTCCCAGCGAATTTTTTCTATGCTGTGGTTCCATGCCAAGGTGAAGTTGTCTGTGGGCACTTGGGCCCACAGCGTGCCCGCTAGGCCTAAACACAGGCCTAGCATCTGTTTACCTTCAATGGCTGATTAACAACCAATAATCTCAAGAGCTTATCCTTGCTCTGCAAGACGTTTGAGTTTGCGTGCTCGCCAGCTGTGTTGCACGATAAATAGCAGCGCGAGCCCAAAGCCAATTTCATCACTCAACGGCGTAGCAAGAATTAAGCTCGCACCTGCAAGGAAGCCGATAACGCGTTCCCACCAGTAGAGTTTTTGTAATAGATATCCGGTAAAGATGACGCCCCAAATACCAATACCCACAGTCGCTTTTAGCAAGACAAACCCAGTGGCTAACCAGCTATCACCTTGAAGCATCAAAGCGGGATCGTAAACCGCCATAAAGGGGATCACAAAACCTGCAATGGCGATACGGATTGCCCAAAGGCTGATCTTAAGGCCTGATTCTTTAGCTATTGGCGCTGCGGCAAAACAGGCTAAGGCAACGGGAGGCGTGAGATCGGCCATGATGCCGAAATAAAATACAAACATATGCGACACAATCAGTGGCACACCGAGGTCGAGTAATGCGGGAGCGGCAATCGAGCTAGTAATAATGTAGTTAGGGATTGTGGGGATCCCCATGCCGAGTACTAGGCAAGTGACCATAGTTAACACGAGTGATAAGAACAAGTTATCTTGGCCAACGGCGAGAATGTAGCTCGCGAAGGTCGAGGCAATTCCTGTCAGTGACACTATGCCGATAATCACACCGACTAAAGCGCAGGCGATACCCACAGGCACTGCATGACGGGCGCCTTCTACCAGTGCATGCAAGCAGATGGTGAGAGTATCTCTGCCACCTTTAATAAACCAACAAATGGCGACTAATAAGGCGATAACCCCAAATACGACCCCGATCCCGAGTTGGAAGAAGCCAGCGCAAAGGATGCCAAGGGCAATCCAAAAGGCAATGCGCATTGCCATTGAGGAAAGCCGCAGTACTATGGCTGAGCCTAAAATTACTATCGATGTGAGGGCGAGTCCTACCATGCCTGAGAACAGCGGCGTTCTACCCGAAAACAGCAAGTAGACTAAAATAAACAAAGGGATAAGGAGATACCAACGCTCTTTAATTGCCGCCCATGGATTCGGGCACTGATCTTTAGGCAGGCCACAGAGATTGGCGCGTTTGGCTTCTAAATGCACCATCCAAAATACGGAGCAGAAATAAAGTAGCGCAGGGATCAATGCCGCTTTGGCTATTTCGATAAAGGGGACGTTAATGGTTTCGGCCATGATAAAAGCCACCGCGCCCATGATTGGCGGCATGATTTGGCTGCCCATACTCGATGTTGCCTCTACCCCGCCGGCGAAGGCTGGGCGATAACCGAATCGTTTCATGAGTGGAATGGTAAATTGGCCAGTTGTGACCACGTTGGCAACACCTGATCCTGTAATCGTCCCCATCAATGCCGATGACACTACTGCAACTTTTGCAGGACCGCCGAGCTTGTGGCCAAATAATCCCATGGCAAAGTCGGTAAATAAACGGATCATTCCGGCTTGTTCTAAAAAGGAGCCGAAGAGAATAAACAGGAATATATACGTCGCCGATACATAGGTTGGTGTGCCGTATAGCCCTTCGGTACCGAAGGCTAATTGATTGATGATCTGATCGAATCCATAGCCGCGGTGCATTAAGTCACCGGGTAAATACTGGCCAAATAAGCCATACATCAAAAAGATGCTACAGATGATCGGTAGCGCCCAGCCCATGACTCGGCGCGCTGCTTCAAACACTAATACGATCAAAGTGATACCTATCACTATATCCGCATCGGTCAGATCGCCTGAACGTTGAATTAAGTCGGCTTCGAAATACCACTGATAAGCCGCTGTGGCCATACCAGCTAGACCGAGTAGCCAAGCGAGTGGCTGCCAAGGCTGAGATTTTCCTCTAGCGGGATAACTTAAAAAAACCACTAACAGTAAAAAGCCCACATGGGTGGCACGCAGTACTTGAGTCGAGACGGGATGAAAAGCGGCAGTGATGATTTGAAAAATAGAAAAAATTAGGGCTGTATAAAATAGAGCCTTGGGCCAATCGCCAGTATTTGCGCTGAGACCTTGTTGGGGATCACTCATATTATGCCTCACAGCATTAGACTACAGAGATGATATAAACGAGATGCCGTTATTTAACGGCATCTCAATTGCTTAGTTTGGAATAGGATGCACAGATATCAGTAAAACTTAGAGTGCACCAACTTCTTTGTAATAACGTTCTGCACCTGGGTGCAGTGGTATTGGTAGATTTTTCGTCGCTTTATCTACGCTGATGGTCTTCGCGGCGGAGTGCGCGTTACCGAGTCGGTCTAAGTGCTCGAACATGAGTTTTGTCATCTGATAGGCTAAATCATCCGATACACCGCTTTGAGTCACCAGTAAATTTTGAATGGCGACGGTAGAAACGTCGGTGGTTTGGCCTTCATAGGTCGATGCTGGGATCACGCCATGTTGATAGGCGGGATTGTTAATCTTAGCGATCACATCTTCTGGAATTTCAACAAAGTTGATTGCCATAGTCGCAGCTAAGTCACGGATAGCAGCCATGCCGAGACCGGAAGATTGTAACGTGGCGTCTAATTGACGATTTTTGATTAGTTCAACGGATTCGGCATAGGGTAAAAACTCGACTTTCCCCATGTCTTCGTAACTTAGTCCCGCAGCCTTGAAAATCGATCTGGCATTGAGTTCTGTCCCTGATTTAGGGGCACCCACTGAGATGCGTTTTCCCTTTAAATCAGCCAAGGTTTTAATGCCAGACTCTTTATTGGCGACAATTTGAATGTAGTTAGGATAAGCCGAGGCAAGTACTCGGATTTTATCCAGCGGCGTTTTAAAGCCTGCATCAATATCACCTTGATATGCTGCTGCGACTGAATCACCTAAAGCGAACGCTAATTCACCACGACCCGCTTGCAATAAATTGAGGTTTTCTACCGAGGCTTTAGTTGCTTGAACTGAGGTTTTAGAACCTTCGATTCCTGTGCCGTAGAGTTGCGACAGCGCAACGCCAATAGGGTAATACACACCACTGGTGCCGCCTGTGAGAATGTTGATAAAGGCGGGGGCAGCAGCCATAGCGGCAGCACTGAGTGTGAGAGTCACTGCTGCGCCGACGGCGACAAAACGTTTTTTGATTTTCATTATGAAATATCCTTATTTTTTATAGTGTTATGTAGGGTCTTTCGAGCGGTAAATACCGTAATCAGCTCAATATAACTACATAAAACCTGAAAAAGGTCAATTAGGCTATAGTCGATAGCTGCTACTTTTGTATCACAAAACTGAGATCTGAGACTGTTTTGAGCAAGGTTGTATTGTGAGGTAAAACTTGGTTGGTTCAATGCAGCGGGCAATAAAAAGGGCTAACCTAAGTTAACCCTATTTGTGTTATTAGAGGACAAACCTCCTAATAACAAGACACTATTTAGTGTTATCTAAGAAACCTTTAGTTGCGTTTTTCGCATGTTTTGCTGCTCTTTTCTCTTTAGGAGACATCAGCGGTTGTTTCTTCGATTCTTTACGGTTTTTTTGCTCTTTACTCATATAAAACTCCATGTACTCTTTGGTTATTCATCAGGCTAATCATGTAAGCCGTACTTAATTGAACCTATTCCATGACGTCCTGATTGAAGCGAAATTTTTATCTCGAATTACAACATTTTAAATTACAAATATCTAAAATCATTGATAATTATCTGTGAATTTATTTGCCTCAATGAGCGATTACAGCAAAATAATCTTATCACCGAATTCCGTACCATGATCCATCTATCACTTAGAATAATTAATGCTAATGCTAGCGTTAACCTGTATAAGAAATATGCGAACAAGGACACAGTACCTATATTTTCGTCATTGTTTGTGGTTTTAGTGGGCCCTAATTGGAGGCATAACTAAGTACCATATGCCTAACGTCGGCTCGATTTACCTAACATGCCACCTAATATACCGCGCAAAATTTGTTTACCTAATTGGCTGCCAACCGTGCGTGCAGCTTGTTTTGACAAGGTTTCAGCTAACCCTTGGCGACGCTTATTACCAAAAATGAGTTCACTGAACCAACCTTGTTCCTCAGCTTTTTGGCCCGTTTGAGCATCACTTGCTGTGGATGTGGCGTCGCTGGTGGCGTTACCAACTCGTCTTTGGTTAAGGCGTTCGTAGGCCGATTCGCGGTTGATTAACTGATCGTATTTACCTCCAATCGGGCTTTGGGCGCGGACTTGTTGTAACTCCTCACTTGTGGCGGGTCCCATGCGGCAACGTGGCGGTGCGATGAGCGCGCGCTCGACCATAGTTGGCACGCCTTTGTCGGCTAACATAGACACTAAGGCTTCACCTACAGCGAGCTGGGATATTACGTCGCTGACAACCAGTTTGGGGTTAGGCACAAAGGTTTCGGCGGCGGTTTTAACAGCCTTTTGATCCCTTGGCGTGTAAGCTCGCAGGGCATGTTGAATACGATTACCTAATTGTCCGAGAATTTCGTTTGGGACATCATCAGGAAATTGCGAGCAAAAATAAACGCCTACGCCTTTTGAGCGAATTAGGCGCATGATCTGTTCGACGCGTTTTAATAGACTCGGTGGGCAACCCTCAAAGAGTAAATGCGCCTCATCGATAAAAAACACTAGCTTAGGTTTTTCGGGATCGCCGACTTCGGGCAGATTCTCAAATAATTCTGAGAGTAGCCAGAGTAAAAAACTTGAATATAAACGGGGTGTTAAAATCAGTTTGTTCGCTGCTAATAAATTGATAATGCCGCGCCCTTGCAAATTAGTGCGCATTAAATCTTCAAGCTGTAACGCGGGTTCACCAAAAAAGTCTTTGCCACCATCGCGCTCTAATCCTAGTACCGATCGTTGAATCGCTGCGAGGGATTGGGCACTGATTAAACCATATTTGGCGGAGATTTCTTTGCGTTCCTCGGCAACTAAGGCCAGCATGGCCCGCAGATCATCTAAGTCGAGCAGTAATAATCCTTGGTCGTCCGCCAGTTGAAAGACTATGTCTAAAATACCGCTTTGGGTGTCATTCAATTCTAAAATTCGGCCGAGTAAGGTTGGGCCCATTTCGCTGATGGTGGTACGCAGCGGGTGGCCTTGAACGCCCGCTAAATCCCATAACACCACAGGGTTAGCTTCGTTGTGATAATCCTCAATGCCAATTTGAGTTGCCCTTTGTAATAGCTTTTCACTTGGAGTGCCGGCCATAGCTAGACCCGAGATATCGCCTTTAACGTCTGTGATAAAAACCGGCACGCCTTGGCGTGAAAAACCTTCGGCAATACTCATCAGCGACACGGTTTTACCTGTCCCTGTGGCACCGGCAATTAACCCATGGCGATTGGCATACTTAAGATTTAAGTGAACCTGTTGTTCACCTTTTCCTATTAATAGCGTATTCAAAGGCATTCCTTATGTTAACGGTAGGGCTTATATTGGAATCGTTGCAGCACCTTTATTTAAGCCACTGTGTATTTAATCCACTTTAGTGTCGTCGTTCATGCGTATAAAAATTCATCATTGAGTGTTGGCCTTAGCGTAATTTATGTCAACATGGGGCCTGAATAAGCTTGATATCATTTAGCAAAAATGTGTGATTGGCAATATGGGCGTTACCTATGAATGAGGTGTGTTATTTGGGTCATTCACTGAGGCGTGCTTGATGGTGAAATTCCCTTTGATTATGCTGCTCTTGTTCTTTACTGTGCTGACATCTGCCTGCACCGAATGAGTCTGTGGTGCAAGAACCTGTGTTGAATCTTATGAGCCTATGCGAGATAAACAGCGCTGTGTTGCTGAGGTGGATAAAAACCTTTATTTGTATGAAAAACTAAAAGCAGTAGAAGAAAATCAACGGCTGAAAATGGCCAAAGAACAAGCCATTCAAAAATTGTTAATTGTAGAAAGGATATCTATGAAAGGTGCGGGCGGAACACAGGGCGGGACGGGACAATTTTTTATGGGTCTTGCCATGATGTGTGGTGGATTTTATTTATTGTTCAATGCAATACAGGTGAGCTCTAGTTTTGGACTGGGCTATGGCTTATATCGAGTGAATGCCTTTGGGCAAGGCATGTCGATTACCACTGGCATGGTGATGCTACCGTTTATTATCGGCATTGTTATGGTGTTTTTTGACGCTAAGAGTAAGTTAGCTTGGCTGTTGAGTCTAGGTTCGCTTACGGCCTTGGTTGTGGGCGTGATCAGCTCGATTCAATTCCACTTTAAATCTATGTCGGCCTTTGAACTGATTGTGATCCTCGTTTTGGCCTTTGGTGGTTTAGGGTTGTTTTTACGCTCACTGAAAGACGCGCCCACAAGCGATACACAAGCGAAATAACCACTAGACTCTTAATCACTAGGCTTTTAACCACTAGGCGCTAGAGTGCAAATACTAAATCAGAGTTGTGCATCTAAGCGACTTTAATAGCGGTTTAATGAAAGTTTTAACTACAGAGTGAAGGAATGCGATGCGCTGGCGTGACACTGACAGAAGCTCCAATATCGAAGACAGACGCGGCCAGCAAATGGCATCTGCGGGTGTGCCGAGTGCCTTGTTACTCAGGTTCTTGCCCTTTTTGCTGAGAACTAAACTTGGTCGTGTGGTGTTGCTCATCGGCGGCATTTATATTGCTTTTCAGTATTTTACTGGTGGTCTGTCACTCGACCCAAATACTCAAGCTCATCTTAGCCAATCCCAATCTAGCTCAACAACAGCGGTACAGGATGAAAATGCCCAGTTTGTGGCGGCCATTTTAGGCACCACAGAAACCGTTTGGGGCCAGTTGCTCAAAGGGCAATATCGAGAGCCTAAGTTAGTGCTTTATCGCAATATGACCTCCACTGGCTGCGGTATGGGACAGGCGCAGTCTGGGCCTTTCTATTGCCCTGCCGATAGCAAAGTATATATCGATCTTAGCTTTCTTGATGAGCTTAAAACCTTAGGCGCGCCCGGTGATTTTGCCTTTGCCTATGTGATTGCCCACGAGGTGGGTCACCATGTGCAAAACCTGCTGGGCACGAGCACTAAGGTGCGCCAAGCCCAGCAATCTGGCAGTAAAGTGCAGGCGAATCAATTGAGTGTCGCACTTGAATTGCAGGCTGATTGCTACGCAGGGATTTGGGGGCATTATGTCAATCAACAACTTAACTTACTTGAAGCGGGCGATTTAGCGGAAGGCATTGCCGCCGCCAGTGCAGTGGGTGACGATCGTCTGCAAAAGATGGCGGGTCGCGCCGTACAGCCCGATGCTTTTACCCACGGCAGTTCGGCGCAGCGGGTGAAATGGTTTAAGACAGGGTTTGATTCGGGTAATCTCGCCAGTTGTAATACCTTTGCGGCTAAGTGATTTAGTCTGATATCTCAAATACGTACCGAACAGAAATGCAAGGATAACTGAGTGGCCTTTAACGATACCTTTAGATTGAGCAGCCACGCGGTTATCACTAATGCGCAGGGACAAGTACTGTTGCTTAAGGCCAATTATGGTAATTTTGCTTGGGGTTTGCCCGGTGGCGCACTCGAGCCCGGTGAAACGATTCACGAGGCCTTAGTGCGCGAATGCCAAGAGGAATTAGGCTTAAGTGTGCGGGTTAACTATTTGAGCGGCGTGTATTATCACAGCGCCTATCAATCCCAAGCCTTTATTTTTCGTTGTGAACTGTTGTTGCCTGATGGGCCTGAGGTGGCAAAAAATGTGGCAGAAGGTGAGCCATTGCCGATCCACTTAAGCCACGAACATTCAGAGTTTGCCTTCCACGATATCGACACCCTTAGCGCGGTTCAGCAGCAAAGAATTAAAGATTGCCTCAATTTCAACGGGATTGTCATGAGCGCAAAGTTTTAATGCTTTGCCAGCAAACCGCCAGCTGTTAATCGGCTTGGGTTTGCGCGAGTAAGGTTTCTAAGCAGTGTTCCTTGATCCCGTAATAGGCTTTAATGTCAGCTATTTGCGCGAGGATTGCAGCGCTGTCTTTCTGATTGTGTTGTGGCTTTTTAACGGCCAAAATCATCTTATTCTTATTGGTATGTTCTAGGCTGATAAATTCAAACACCTTAGTCGCATAACCATTGGCTTCCAAAAATAGCGCACGTAATGAATCCGTCACCATTTCAGCCTGTTGGCCCATGTGCACTCCATATTGCAGCATAGGTTTGAACAACTCTGGGCTGTGCATCTGCGGGCGAATTTGTTTATGGCAGCAAGGCGAACACATGATGATGTCGGCATTGGCGCGGATACCATAATGAATCGCATAGTCAGTGGCGATATCACAGGCGTGCAGCGCGATCATCACATCGGTTTGCTTAGGCGCGTGGGTTCTCACATCGCCGCAGACAAATGACAATCCTTGATGATCCAGCGTTGCCGCCGTTTCGTTACATAAATCGGCTAAGGCTTGGCGTAATTCCACCCCAGTCACCTGCGCATCATTGTGAAGGCTGTGGCGCAGGTAATCATGGATTGCAAAGGTGAGATAGCCTTTGCCTGACCCAAAATCGACTACATTGATCGGTTGGTCATTCTTGTGGGGTGAGGCTTCGAGTGCTTGACTGAAAACCTCAATAAATTTATTGATTTGCTTCCATTTACGCGACATCGTAGGGATAAGATTATGTTGGCTGTCCGTCACCCCTAGCTTGGTCAGGAAGGGACGTTCGATATCCACAAAACGCTTTTTCTCACGGTCATGTTCTAAGGGCGCCGCGACGGCTTGTTTAACGTTATGTGTGCTGATTTGGACTTTGCCTTTTTTGCTGATCTCAAGCTGAACTTCTGCCTGCGCCGTGGCTAAGTGGGCGCTCTTAAAATCGCTACCGAGTAACAGTTTTATGCTGGCTAACCCTTCGTCATAACTCAGGTTTTTTGTGATGTGATTCGTCTGATGCTGATACACAAACGATAGCACAGGTTCATTCTGCAAACTGATCGGTCGAATCGTAATGCGCTGCAGGCTTTTATCTGCCCCTCGGTACTTACTCAACAATAGTTTGATCAGACTATTCTTCGCCAAGCTGTCAGCCAAAAGCTGGTAAAAATCATCAAAAGAATTAAGCGCTGAATGGGACATTATTGTTTCCGAAAAAGTAACCAAGAAAAACAGGGTGAGTATTCTAACCGCGATCCGCCGCTACCTAAAGTTATTCTCATCGAGAAGGAGGTTTGGGGCAGACCTCCGCTGCTGATCTATCTGTTGGAGGTCGTAGTGATTAAGCGCTGTCATTCCAGTTACACGCTCTATTAATAATACAGCGACTTGTTAGTGCTCTGTACACATAAAATATTCAAATTGGTCTTCGTCAAAAATTTTAAAGCCGAGCCTTTTGTATAAATTAAGCGCCCGATTTTCTTTTAAAACTGTTAGTTCAAGATACTTGGGTTTTGAAGTTTCTAAAACTTGCTTTAACACTAGACTACCTAGGCCTTTTCCTTGGTTATTAGGGTGAATTTGAAGCTGCATAATTTCTACCTTATCTTCAAATTCGCGGAATTGTAATGTACCAACAACGCTCTTGTCGTAAATAATTAAGTGCGAGTATTTGTAGGAGTTTTTTAATCTAAACTGGTGTTCCTCTTCAGAAAGGAATTGCCCAGACTTTTCAAGGTGCTCAACCATTGTCAATTTTCTCAGGTCAAACAAATAGTCCCAATCTTGGGCTGTTGCTTTGATAAATTTAAATTGCATGTGAACCTTATTGAGCACTAACGCCCGCATAAGCTGCGGAACATGTTGGACGTTTTTTGCGTCTTGTTCTTTGCAAAAAATTGGACAATTTGAAATGTCAGATTTAATGCGCTTGTTAAGTATTTTACTTTACTAAATAAGATCGCGTAGCCGTACAAATGGCTTGCCTGTTTCAGCTGCACGACGGACTTTCTTTGATAGAACGCTCTTAAATCCGATTTTTCTCATTAACATTTCACTCAAATCTAGGCCATCCATGCAAACTAGACTGTTACCCCGACCAAACGCATGTAATCCTTCTTCAGTAAAACCACTATTACTCACGAATAAGCCTCTTGACCAAGCTGCTTTATCTTGAACTTTAGCGTTAAAGGAACGTAAATCAGCAGCGTTTACCGGCAAATTGGTCCATTTTGCCTCAAGAAGATATGTTTCCCCATCAAGCTCAAAGCTCCCGTCAATTTGCTCGCCGAGCAAACGGAAAGATGCTCTACCAGACATCCCGCTTACATCAAAAAGATTTTTGAGGAAAGATTCAAACGCGTAACCTCTAGGGTGAGGATCCATTGCTGCCAGTTGCATCAGAGCTTCCAGTAATTCTTTGGCTGTACTTTCATTAATTGCTTCATCATGCGGAACGAACGACGATTTACTCTTATTCACGGGGGCTTTCCCGCCAAGGCGAACCAAGAGTTCATTAAACTCTGATACTAACTCTGGTTTTTCTTCGTCGATGCTCGCTCGTTTCCGTTTAGTCTCACGATACTGCCACAACGAAGCTAGCACTCTCAAAACTTCTTCTGTTTTAGATTGTTTTAAATAACTGCGAAGCCGCTTCCCTTTACTTGTACCTATATCGCAGAACCTATTATCGTCGATGTTTATTCCTAGCTCATCATTAAAAAACTCAGAGTATGTTTGATTTGAGAAATCTAAAACATACCCACCTTTCATTTCGAAGATGTAATCTAGTAAATCGAAATCTAGCCTTTTAAGTGAATATGTAGTCATGAATAATCCTTATTTTTCTTAGTATATAAGCATCGATTTCGACACCAGCCTAACGTCTTAGTATTTATGCGCTGCGGTGTTTGCAGAGCATAAATCACTTGTTGGACTTGGCCGCTGCCACATCCATGTAAATGGGTAAGAATGATGCCGATAAATCGGAACGCTCAATATAAAACAATAACTTAATGCACTTTTGTTCCGTATTCAAGTAACGATAAGTCACTTAGCAACAAAAAGGCTTACAAGGTAAGGTTCCAAGAAATTAACTAGCTACCTTCGTTAAATTTACAGAGTGCATGCTTGTAAGAAGGGGGTCAGATTACTGTAGGGGTTGGCAAGATTAAGCACTGTCATGGAAGTGACCGTTGACGGCATGGATGCCGTCGTCGAGCCCTCAGGGATGAGTTAATGGCGAGTCACTGGAATGACAGTGCTTAATTAATTTAGTCATTATGACGCCATTGCAAAGTAAGATGCGGCAACTTGTCATTCGTCCTATGGTTCTCGTCTAGTGGCTCTTGTATTGTGGATCAAGCGCGCAGGCGGGGTTTCTTCTGTTATAATGCCTCCTCGATTTTTTGGAGGCGAGAATGGACGTATCTTCTTTACTAGACGGCCTAAATGATAAGCAGCGCGAGGCTGTCGCGGCACCGCAATCTAGCATGTTAGTGTTGGCGGGCGCAGGCAGTGGTAAAACTCGGGTGTTGACCCACCGCATTGCGTGGCTGATGCAGGTTGAACAGCAGAGTCCTTACTCGATTCTTGCGGTGACATTTACCAATAAAGCTGCGGCTGAGATGCGCGAGCGAGTTGAAAAAGTCGCTGGCACAAATATGGGCCGCATGTGGATTGGCACTTTCCACGGCTTGGCGCATCGCTTGTTACGCACTCACTTCCAAGATGCGGGTTTACCGCAAAGCTTCCAAATCCTCGATTCTGACGATCAAGTGCGTTTGATCAAACGTATTCTAAAAAGCCTAAATTTGGATGAGAAACAATATCCTCCACGCCAAGCTCAGGGTTATATCAATGGTAAAAAAGACCAAGGATTACGTCCTAAACATATCGATGCGGGCGGTTTTCCGCTTGAGCAGAATCTGCTAAAAATCTATCAGGTCTACCAAGAGTCTTGCGACCGCGCGGGTTTAGTCGATTTTGCCGAAATCCTATTACGTGCCCATGAGTTATGGCTCAATAAGCCGCACTTGTTGGCCCATTATCAAGACAGATTTAAGCATATTTTGGTGGACGAGTTCCAAGATACCAACGCGATCCAATATGCGTGGATCCGCGTGCTTGCCGGTCAAACTGCCAATGTGATGATAGTGGGTGATGACGACCAATCGATTTACGGTTGGCGCGGTGCTCAGGTTGAAAACCTACACCGATTCTTAAAAGATTTCCCGAGTGCGACCACGATTCGCCTCGAGCAAAACTATCGCTCGAAGGGCAATATCCTTAAAGCGTCCAACGCCTTAATCGCCAATAACCCAGAACGTATGGGCAAAGAGTTGTGGACGGATGAAGCCGATGGCGATCCGATTTCGCTCTATTGCGCCTTTAATGAAATGGACGAGGCGCGCTTTATTGTCGGTCGAATTAATGATTGGCACGAAAAGGGCGGCAACCTCAGTGATTGTGCGATTTTATATCGTTCTAACGCTCAGTCGCGGGTATTGGAAGAAGCCTTGTTACACAAAGGCTTAGCCTATCGCATTTACGGCGGTTTACGCTTCTTCGAACGCCAAGAAATTAAAGACGCCATGGGTTACCTACGGCTGATTAATAACAAAGACGACGATGCGGCTTTTGAGCGCGTGGTGAATACGCCACCCCGTGGCATTGGCGATCGCACTTTGGATATTTTGCGCTCCACGGCGCGCCAGCATGAGTTAACCCTGTGGCAGGCGAGTGTGCGTTTGCTCGACGAGAAAGTGCTTGCGGGTCGTGCAGCAAATTCTGTGCGTGGTTTCATGGACTTAATCATGACACTGCGTGAAGACACCCAAGATATGGTGCTGTATCGCATGGCCGATACAGTGATCCAAGCGTCGGGCCTTAAGGCCATGTATGAAGCCGAAAAGGGTGAAAAAGCCCACGCTAGAATCGAAAACTTAGAAGAACTTGTCACGGCGGCGCGTACCTTCGAAATGCCAGAAGAGCTGGAGGACATGGGCGAACTTAACGGTTTCCTATCCCACGCGGCGCTCGAAGCGGGCGAAGGCCAAGCCGATGCCTTTACCGATGCGGTGCAGCTAATGACGCTGCATTCTGCCAAAGGGCTAGAGTTCACTATGGTGTTCATGGCGGGTGTCGAAGAAGGGATCTTCCCGAGTAAAATGGCGCTCGAAGAGGGCGATAGACTCGATGAAGAACGCCGTCTCTGCTATGTGGGCATGACCCGCGCCATGGAAAAACTCTACATAACCTATGCGGAATCGCGGCGCATTTATGGCCGCGAAGATTACGCTCGGCCGTCGCGTTTTATCAAAGAGATCCCGCCGCAATATGTGGATGAAATCCGCCTCAAGGCGCAGGTTTCAACGCCGATGGCGAATAATCGTTTTAGCGCCCCAAAATCGGCTGCGACAAACGATACCGGTTTTAACGTCGGCCAAAGAGTCAATCACCCTAAATTTGGTGAAGGTAAAGTGACCAACTTTGAGGGCAGCGGTGCCCAAGGGCGAGTACAAGTGAGCTTTACTGACTTTGGCAGCAAGTGGTTAGTGGTGGCTTACGCTCGGTTAGAGGCGCTTTAATACCTGCCCTGAACGCGATGAATGTCAGCTTTTTATGACACGCTTTTAGGGCGTAAATTCGCATCGGGAGAAGCATGGGTATATGATGCTAATCCTGAAACCGAGTGGAAACTTGAGGGTATTGGGAGTACCTAGTTAATGAATTTAAAGCAGAAGTGGGATGTGTATTCCCGTCTTACTCGAATCGACCGTCCCATAGGTACGCTATTGCTGATGTGGCCATGCTTGATGGCGCTGATGTTAGCGGCGGGTGGTATGCCCGATCTTAAGGTATTGATCATCTTTATTATTGGCGTGGTGATCATGCGTGCCTGTGGCTGCATTATTAACGACTATGCCGATCGCGATCTCGACTCTTTTGTGGAACGCACTAAATCTCGGCCGCTGGCCAGTGGCGAAATCAGCACTAAAGAAGCCTTGATACTGTTCGTCGTTTTAGGTTTATCTGCTTTTGGTTTAGTCTTATTACTCAATGGATTAGTGGTTAAATTGTCCGTTGTTGGTATTATCCTCACGATTATTTATCCCTTCACTAAACGCATCACCAATATGCCACAGATGTTTCTAGGCGTGGTGTGGAGTTGGTCTATCCCTATGGCTTACGCCGCGCAGACGGGTGAAGTACCCATCGAGGCTTGGTGGTTATTTGCGGCCAATTGGTTTTGGACTGTCGCCTACGATACCATGTATGCCATGGTCGATAGGGATGATGATTTAAAGGTGGGCATTAAATCCACTGCAATTTTGTTCGGTAAATATGACCGCCAAATCATAGGGCTATTTCAGCTTGCTGCGCTGGCTTGTTTTATCGCCGCCGGTTGGAGCGCCGATCGTGGTTTACTCTATGGCCTAGGTTTACTGACTTTTGTCGGTTTTAGTACTTACCAGCAAATGCTGATCTTTGATCGCGAACGAGCCCCTTGTTTTAAAGCGTTTCTCAATAACAATTGGGCAGGACTCGCATTATTTGTTGGGCTGGGCGCCGATTATTTAGTTTAGTGAACATCATTTTGGCTGTGGAAGATCCTGATGGATCATCCACTGATTCTGTGGCGCTAATATTTGTTCTAAATCAATCTGGTGGATGTTGTCTTGGGAGATGACCTTGATAACTGGGCTCACTCTGTGGGGATAAGGCGCACCTTCGAGTGCGCGTATTGCGAGATCGATGGCAATCCGAGCCTGCAATACTGGTGAGTCGCTGACCGTCGCGAGTAACTGTTTTTTCTGCACTAATTCTATGGTCTGTGCATTCGAGTAGAATGCGATGACTTTTCCCGTTTTATTCCTACGCCCGTCTAAATAGCGCGCCGCGAAAGTGGCGGCAACTGCATTGGCGATTACATAATCTACACTTTGTTTAGTAAGCACTTTTCGCACTAAATCAGCTTGAATAAATAACTCCGTAGTGCCAAACCCTCCTTCAATTGTGTCGAACTCTTGTTTAGCTGCCGCCCGCCTAAATCCTTGTTCCGCCGCCATAACCCAAGAGGCATCCTTAGGCCCTGGAAACCAAGCAACTTTAAGTTTCACTGGTGCTTTATCGACAGGGTCTCGTTGCTGCGATGCAATATACTCAATCGCCGCCGCAGACATATCTTCAAAGCTGACTAAGGAGCGACTCGTGAGTTTGTCGGTCGCGATACCATTCACTAAATCAATAACAGGAATGCCCGCAGCAGAGAGTTGTTCGATATCCGCAATCAGTCCATCGGCCGTATTCGCAGCAATAATATAGGCTTGAGCTTTGAGGGCTTGGCAATCATAGAGTTGTTGTTTTTGTTGCTCAATATTGTCATATCCTCCAGCATCATAAATGCCGAGAGTTACAGCTTGACGTTCGGCTTCCTGCGATAACCCAAAGGCGACGCCCCACCAATATTGGTCTTTACCATGGGGAAGTAAGGCGCAGATCCGCCATGCTTTTTTGGCATGAGTGAGTGGTGTGTATGCCGTTTTTTTGCCATCAGCAATCACATCGGCGGGATACCAAGTTGCCTGCACTGCAAAGGCGAAAATATAGAGGATTAAGGTGAGGCAAATCCTGAGGGAGTAAGCGAAGAATGCAGTAAAGTGCATAGGATCATCATGTTAAGTTAACAATAGATTAAGCATAGATGAATGATCCATAGTTGCTAAGTCGATGCTAAATAAAGCTGATTTATTCTTAATAACCAGTGTCATGAAGTGTTATGGCACTTTTATGATGGGCTGCAGAGTGGTTGAAATTGTAGGGTCGTCTTACATTAGCAGGCTTTACGCTTTGACTTGTTCACTGAATGCTTAAGTTTACATTTCACGCTAAAGGCTTAATTGCCACAGCTGGTTTTTGCCATAGTGCTTAGTCTATAGTCATTGGCTTATAGTGGTTTTTTATGATCAATTTCATGCTTAGGTAACAAGGAATCGTTATGTTTATTCCGTCAGGATTTGCACGGGTTAGCCCGTATATGATGATCGCTGATGCCGATAGTTTAGTGGTTTTTTTACAGCAAGCCTTTGATGCTAAAGCGCTACATATTTCCCGTCGGGCTGATGGCAAAATAGCTAATGCACAGATGCAAATCGGCGACTGTTTATTTATGTTGAGTGAGGCGAGTGAAGCTTTTCCGCCTATGCCCGCATCTTATTATTTATATGTGGAAAATGCCGATAAAATGGTGGCTCAGGCACTCGCCGCTGCGGGTGAATTAGTGATGGAAGTGGCGAATATGCCCTATGGCGATCGCCAAGGTGGAGTGCGGGATCCCGTGGGCAATCTGTGGTGGATCTCCCAGCGTTTAGCCGCGGGGCCATATCAGGATTGAGCATCAAGTGATAACAAGTCAAAGGAGGTGATGTATGCCGTGCCAGTTAACCCGATTATTTGGAATCGAATTACCGATTATTCAAGCGCCGATGGCGGGTGTTCAGGGCAGTGCCTTAGCTATAGCTGTGTCGCAAGCGGGGGCGTTGGGATCTTTGCCCTGCGCCATGTTATCCCTCGAAGCCTTAGATACCGCCTTGACACATATTCGCACCCAGACGGCTAAGCCCATCAATGTAAACTTCTTTTGTCATTATGAACCTGAACCGCAAGCAGCGAAACAAGCCGCATGGCTTAATCAACTCGCGCCTTATTTTTCTGAGTTGGGTGTCAATCCTGATAGCCAAACCGTGGGGGCACAACGCGCGCCATATACCAGCACCCAGGCTGAAGTGTTAGCTAAATTTAAACCTGAGGTGGTGAGTTTTCATTTTGGCTTACCGAATGAAGATTTGTTGCTGGAGATAAAGTCTTGGGGTTCAAAAATCATTTCGACAGCGACAACTGTAGAAGAAGCCCTATGGCTAGAAGCGCGTGGTGCGGATGCCATTATTGCGCAGGGTTTAGAGGCCGGAGGTCACAGGGGGCATTTTTTATCCGATGATTTAACCGAGCAGTTAGGCACTTTTAGTCTATTGCCGCAAATCATTGCCGCCGTTGATATTCCTGTTATTGCAGCGGGTGGCATAGTCGATGCCAAGACTGTGCGCGCCGCTATGGCGATGGGCGCTTCGGCGGTGCAAGTGGGGACGGCATACTTACTCTGTCCCGAATGCACCACCAGTGATATTCACCGTGCCGCCCTGCAAAGTGAGGCAGCGCAGCATACGGCTCTGACTAACTTATTCACTGGTCGACCCGCCCGTGGAATTATGAATCGTTTTATGGCAGAGCTTGGCCCCATCAATAATGCCGCACCGGATTTTCCGCTCGCCTCAAGTGCCGTCGCAGTATTGCGAAGCGCCGCTGAACAACAAGGATTTGGTGATTTTAGCCCACTTTGGTGCGGCCAAAATGCAACTGGCTGTCAGGCTATTCCCGCCGCAGAGCTGACGAGGCAATTGGCGTTAGGTTTGATGGTCTAAGATATTGTTGAATAGGTTATTAATACTCATTGGTATGCTCACCAAGGCTTACATTTTACATGACTAAATTAGCGGCTTGTTAGTTTATACTCACTGTTTAAAGGTTGGCTGCTGGGTAGACTGTCGCTTCTTTTAAATTATGTTTTTTCTGTACAAATGGCTGCAAATCACTCGCCCCATAGTCGTGGATGCGAGTGATCTATCAATTTAAGGAAAACACTATGTTGTTACGTCAAATCATTGTTATGTGCCTTGCCGTTATGAGTTTTGCTACGTTTGCGGGCGACAAAGCCTATCAAGATATCGCACTTAAAACCTATCCAGATCAGCAGCAAGTGACTTTAGCCAGTGTTGCGGGTGACAAGCCGATATACCTAAAGTTTTGGGCAACCTGGTGCCAACCTTGTATGGAGCAAATGCCGCATTTTGAAGCCCTGCAGAAGAAATATCAGGACAAGATTAATATCGTCGCGGTGAACATCAATATTAATGAAGAGCAACCTAAGATTGCTGACGTTATCGCGCGTTTCGGGCTCACTATGCCCGTGTGGTTGGATAATGAAGGCGAGCTGGGTGTGGCTTTAGGTTTGGTCGGTACGCCCTATAGTGTATTAATCAATCGTGCTGGAGATGTGGTTTACACTAGCCATGAGTCAGATGCTAATTTAGATAAATTTATCGATATGTTGGCGAATGGCCAAGAGTTGACTGCGCAGACAACGGAGGCACCCAGTGCCGAACAAACAGCTAAGTTACTGAAACCTTGGGAACAAGGTGAGCATTTACTTTTTTTTACCGCAACATGGTGTGATTGGTATTTGGCTGATAGCCGCCCAGAAATGTCTAAAGAGTGTATTACCGTTCAAAAAGGTTTAAATAATCTCGCGCAAAAAGTGCCTAATAAAGCGTGGCACGGTGTGGTCAATCATTTGTGGACAGACGATAAAGCGCTCGAAGATTTTAAGCAGCTTTATCAAACTCAAGTCGATTTTAGTATCGATGAATTAGGTGTGTTATTTAATCATTTTAAAATCCGCAATATTCCTACTTTACTGTGGGTTAAGGATGGTAAAGTTATTCAGCGTATTACCGATTTTAGCCAGCCAGAGAAAGTAGTTGAGCAACTTTCGGCTCAATAAGCTCATTCCAAATGTTAGGCCTTTGATAGATATCCAAAGGCCTTTTGTCTTCAAAGATTGAATAGATACACAGCTTAATATTCGGTGTTAAAGTCATTGCCCATGGGAAGCACTGCGCAATAAACTGATTCGTAGAACGAGTTGGTTAAGCGTTAACCTTGTTTGGTGTAATGCAGAGTGTTTTCCATTTTATCGTTGAATTTTATTGTGTGGGGGGGTTAGCACTATGACGCCGATTTTCAGTAATGCCGCTATTGGTCGTAGTTTGTTGGTTTTGCTCTTGTGTGCTGGCGTATTCTTTTTTATCGATTTTTTAGTGCCCGCCTTAGCTGCATTGATTGTGTGTTTTTCAAGTTGGCCTCTCTATCAAAAACTATTGGCAAAATGCGGTGGTCGCTCGGCGTTGGCGGCAACCATTGCCCTATGTTGTATTGTGCTCGGGCTGATTATCCCGCTGGTGTTTGTATTTTCCTATGCGTTACAAGAGATTAGGACTTGGGTTGATTGGTTGGTGTTTACTAACCAACACGGTTCGCCCGTGCCCTTGTGGATCAAAGATTTACCTTGGATGGGCGAATGGTTAACCCTGCAATGGCAGCAGTTTATTGGTGAACCCCATGAATTAGGCCAAATTATCAGTGCCATTAGTGGCCAGAATTTGAGTGGCATTTCCCGTTGGGTGCTGCAATTGGGTTGGAATACTTTAGGGTTGTTATTGACCTTACTTTTTATGCTGATCACTTTGTTTTTCCTCTATAAAGATGGTCCGCAAGTGGCTAAACAGTTGGATATCGTGGGTGAGCGAGTGCTGCCTGCTCGCTGGCATAGTTTTTCCCGTGTGGTGCCTGCAACAGTCAGTTCTACCGTGATAGGTATGACGCTTATCGCAATTGGTGAGGGTATAGTGCTGGGGATTGCCTATTGGATTGCGGGAGTACCTTCGGCTGTGGCTTTTGGAGTGTTAACCGCCTTTATGGCCTTGGTTCCCGGCGGCGCGCCAACCATGTTTACCTTGATTTCACTCTATCTTGTCGGCACTGGCGATATGACGGCGGGTGTCGGCTTGTTTCTTTGGGGCAGCATAGAGCTGTTTATTGTCGATAAAACCTTAAGGCCTAATCTTGTCGGTGGGCCGATTAAATTGCCTTTCTTACCGACTTTTTTCGGTCTGATCGGCGGCGTAAAAACCATGGGTTTTGTCGGTTTGTTTGTTGGTCCTGTATTGATGGCCCTGCTGGTGGCCATTTGGCGTGAGTGGTTAAGGGAAGAGCCCGAAACGATACCATTGGATAAACAGGCGGATAGATAGTCGCTAAAGCATCATTTCTCTAAGGTATTTTTGCGCTCATCGGTGTAAAACCACCAAGGTTTAGGATCTTCACCTGCCATAAAACGGGTGATGGAGATAAACACATCGAGCATACAGGGGTCGTGTCTCTGGCCCGTTTTGTCACACAGCGTTTGATACAGCTCGTAGGGGTTTCTATCTAACAGCTGCTCAGGCTTATCTATGCCAAGCAAACGTAAATCCGCCGCACAGGCTTTGCCAATATTGGGTAAATCAGTCAATTGCTTAACCTCGGCACGCATGACTTTTGCTGGATTCATACGGATTGCCTCGTTAAAACACACGCTGAAAAGTCATTACTGCTGGATAATCGCTTAGGCGAGATAATTGCCTTGGCGAAATAAGAGCCTGCAAATAACAGGCTCTTAAAAAAAGCTATAAAATCTAGGCTTTAACCAGTGTAGTCAGATCCGCTGGGCGGTAGTAAACCGATTTTAGTACCTTGCCTTGGCGAACCACTTTACCTGCCATTTCCACATCTTTAGCACATTTGGCTATGATGAAATCACCTTGCTGACTACCGACAATTTCAACACCTTGCTTGGCATAGAAGGCAATGGTCTCGGCCAGTTCTTGCTCGTTACGGCACACTTTACTCATATTGCTCGAGTGGACTTCATCCCAGCAGCTAATAAAGTCGATTTCACGGTTTTGAGCCACGCAAAGCAACAAGTCAATCAGGTAACTGATTTCGAGTCTGTCGGTCATGGCCTGTGCGCCTAAATGCACCAAACGCCCCATTAACACATATACAGAATCGACTATGGCATCGGCCTGTTCGATACGGCTATCGGCTTCTGCAAGTTCAGTTAACTCCTCAATAATCAGTGAAGTATGTAAGGTATCGGCCTTGTCATCTAAAGAATCGACATCATTAACGGGCAAGTCGAAGGTGCTACGAAACTCACTGATATCACGATATAAGTGGTCATAAATAGGTTGAGTTAAGCGGGTGAGTTTCATCTGATTTGCCTTGAAATAAAGAGTTTGGCGGCAATTTTAAAGAAATGCGTCGCAGAATACAAAGATGGGGCAGAGATAAAAATACCCGCAGCCAAATAGGCGGCAGCGGGTTTCGGTAAATTTTGGCGGATGACCGAATGGAGAAATATATTGTGAGTCTGTGTTACTTGGTGATTATTGGCCGTATTTTGCAATCAGTTGATCAAGATAAGGGCCAACGTCTTTATCAGCCCAATCGAGATATCCCCGCACAAAACCGACAAGATTACCTTTAGCATCAAAAATATAACTGGCGGGTACGACATTCGCGGGAATGATTTGTTCTATGTTTTGCTCTGGGTCAAGCCAAGTGGCATAGCCGCTAAAGCCATGTTGGTTAAGAAAAGGGCGTACATCTTTAGATTCTTCATCGATAGAGATTGGAATGATGGCGATATTCTTCCCTTGATACTGCTGCTTAAGTTTTTGGAGTTCTGGAATTTCCCTTAAACAGGGGGCGCACCAAGTTGCCCAAAGATTAACTAAAACCAATTTTCCTTGGTGCTGTTTTAGGGTTTGGGTTTGTCCTGATTCATCAATAAAGGGAACTTCTGGTACGCCGCGTGCGTGCTGCATTTCTATAAAACCAGTCATCACAAGGGGCTTAGGGAGGGGCTCTCCCGTACTGTAGAGTTTATTGTCTAGTGAGTGGGCTGAGCTGCTATTAGAAAACAGACCCAAACACACGAGTAGAACAAAGGGAAAATAGTGTAATTTCATCTAGTTATCCTTTACTTTTAAATAGTCGTTTGTGTTTTTCTACGGGTTACCAATGCGAGACACAACCCAACACCAAGCACTAATAACAGCAGTGGCCCAAACCAAAGTGCGAAGGTGGAGGCTTTAAATTCAGGTTGATAACGGATTTTTTGACCATAGCGTTGCACCATAAAATCGATAATCTCATCTTGGTTTTGCCCCTGTTCCAGCATCGAGAATATTTGTGCTTTGAGCTCATGGGCGATTGGCGCCTGTGACTCAAATAGGCTCTGATTCGTCGCCATAGGGCAACGCAGCACTTTACTGATATCTATTGCTTGTTGCTGGTAGGAAAGGCTTGATATGGGCTGAGCTTGCGCGACGGATAAGCATGGGATCCCTATCCCACATAAGGTGATAGGGAGCAGTAAGACTAAAAAGCGCAATATTGGATTCATTAGGCAAGTGTCTCCTGTGGTTTGTGATGGGATAGGGTACCTAAGGTTGTTAAATCAGCTTGGTAGCTAAAATGGCGAGTAGGCCAAGCGGCAATCGCCCCACCTAGCATCATTAATAGCGCACCAAGCCAGATCCAACTCGCAAGGGGTTTATAGCTAATACGGATAAGGTATTCGCTGTCACTTAATTGCAGCCCCATAGACACATAAATATCCCGACATAATCCATGATCGATACCCGCGTGGGACATTTCCATCCCATTGCTTTTAAAGGTTTGGCGTTGCGGCCTAACGTAACCGAGGATCACTTCATCATTCGCACCATCGCGGATACTGATATTGGCTTGGATTGCCGTAAAGCTGTTGGTTTCGACATTCTCAGTGCTTTCATACACTAAGATATAACCCGCCAACGGTTTACCTTGGCCAGGGCCCATTCTGAGGAGGGCTTCCTGTTCAAAAAAGGAGACGGATGTTGCACCAATAATAGTGATAGCCACCCCAAAGTGGGCGAATAGCATGGCTATAAACCCTTGTTTTGATGATTTAACGGGAGGATTTAAGCCGTGCTCATTGCGGTTTTGGGTTAATTGACGGGCATATATTCGTCTACCCAATCCTGAGGCTGCCAATATCGTGAGCAATAAACACACTAGCAACCAAAGTGCTGCGGCAGTGCCAAGGAGTAAAAATAAGCTACTGCCCGAGGCGGCCTGTAAGCTTACCCAGCCAGCGACGGCTAATATCACTAGGCTAGGAATGAGCAAGGAAGCGATACGAGTCTTTGAGGCATTTTGCCATTGCACTATTTGCCATTGCACTAAGGGCGCAATGCCCATTAACAGGACAAGCAAGAAAGTGAGGGGGACAAATATAGCGTTGAAATAAGGGGCCCCCACTGAAAGTGTACCTAAATCGAGCAGCTCATAGATCAAAGGGTAAAATGTACCGAGTAATACGGAAAACCCTGCTACGACTAAGATAACGATCCCGAGCAGTAACAGCGTTTCCTTACTGAAAAGCGCGAAAGTCACATCCTGTTTTAAATGGTGGGCTTTGAGTGCAAAAATGAGTAACGCAACCCCAACAAAAATCACTAATAAGCAGAGGATTGACATGCCACGGGTCGGATCGGCGGCAAAGGCATGTACCGATTGCACTATGCCGGAGCGCACCAAAAAGCTACCGAGTAAACTGAGTGAGAATGCCAATAAGCACAGCAGTAAAGTCGTGAGTTTAAAGCCATGAGTACGTTGAGTGAGAATGAGGGAATGTACTAATGCTGTTGCCACAAGCCAAGGAATAAAGGAGGCGTTTTCTACCGGATCCCAAAACCACCAACCACCCCAACCCAGTTCGTTATAGGCCCACCAAGATCCAAAGGCATTGCCGCCCGTTAGAAACACCCACGCTAATAATACCCAAGGTCGTAAATAGTTAATTTGACGAGTATTAAAACCACCACCGAGCAGTGATGCTAACGCTGCGGCAAAGCAAACTGTGAGGCCAACATAACCAAGAAAGAGCATGGGCGGATGCAGTATGAGTCCTATGTCTTGCAAAATGGGGTTAAGATCTCGCCCTTCAATCGGAATGTTAGGTAATAAACGGGCAAAGGGATTAGAGGTAAAGAGTAAAAATAAGTTAAAACCAAGGATTACTAATGCCAAAATGGCCAACAGCCTCGCAAAATACAGGGCGTCTTGGTATTTATCGCTGGCCTTATCTTGAGTGCAATCCGCCATTTTTATGCGATAACTGATGATCGCGCCCCAAAGTGCAATCGCAAATATCCAAAACAGCATTGACCCTTCGTGGCTACCCCAAACGGCGGCCACTTTATAACCCAAGGCTAATTGGCTATTCGAGTGGTTTGCGACATAAGCAACAGAAAAATCATCAGTCATAAAGCAATAAATTAAGCAAAGAAGTGAAACAAATACCGAGGTAAATATGGCTCTAAAGAGTGTCGGGCTTAATCCTACCAGATAGGCATTATTCTGCTTAACACCGATTAAGGTCAGTGTTGCAGAAAATAATGCCAATACGCTACTGATGATCAGTAATATATGTCCAATTTCTGGAAGCATAGTTGTCATTTATTATGCCTTAGAATAATGTGGTCGCGGTAATATAGTTTTTACAGTTGGCTATTTTACCCGTGTGATTTTTACATGCTGATTTTTATTAAATCAGCTCAGAAACTTGAGTTATTTTCTTGTGATTTTAAATTTACATATAAGACCTTGTTGGAAAAAGTCAGTTTAATCACAAGCTTTAATCACTATTGATTTTAAGGTTAGTCGAGTTTTGTATTTAATAATGTGATCTTATCCGTTATTAAATCATTCCTTTTTACGCTTGATGTTTTTTGAAAAGTAAAATGCATTTTGAGTTTTTTTTATAACTGAAATGTGCTTTTTAACTTCTAAAAAATAAATGACATTAATTTTGTAAGTTATTGTATTTTATTTGTTTTAATTGATTTTATTCATCTTGATTTATCAGCGCAAATTTAGTGTGCTCTAGCTCTGATTTTTAATGGTTTTTTGCCTCCACCATGCTGTAACTGGTCAATTGTTTATGTCGTTCAGTGAGCAATTAGGTTCAGTGGAAAATATAAAACTAATGATAATTAGGAGTGAATGATGAAACGATGGAAATCCAAAATAGCACTCAGCGTGCTGTTTTGTTTAGGTACTATCGTCAGTGTGGCCGGAATAGCATCCGATGCTAAACCGGGCGAGGTAAAGCCTGGCTATGGTAATAAACAACAGAGTGCGGAAGCTCAGGGTATTATGGCTAATCCCGATCTAACACTAGAATCCCGTGGTGTAAGAACACTGCAGGATTATATTGTTCAGGAAAAAGAGTTGTTTGATTTTCTTTTTGAAAATCATCCGGTATTTAAATATGCCGAGCAAGGTCGTTTAAAAGGAACCTATAAGGTCAGTGACCGTGGTGAAGAATACTTACACGGTGGTGATAGCCAAAAATATAGCCAACATCAAGAGGGCAATCGCCCTATGGCATTGCAATATCGCCTCGGTGCCAAGTCGATTTTGGATTTTCCAAATAAGTTTGTTGGACCTGAAAAATGTGGTGAGTGCCACGGTCCACAATATGAAAAGTGGAAACGTTCACGCCATTCAAAAACCTTACGTTTCCCGGGGAGTCATCCCGAAGTCGATAACGATTTAAACAAAACCATGTATGGCACTAAGGATACTTCTATCCTGCCAGACGGCATTACCCCTGATGCAATTTATGCGACGGTGGGAACACCAAGAACCAAATACGGCTTTATCGACAGCTACTTAGTACGCGGTACCTTCCATGTGAAAGACGGTTTACTCAAAGATGGTACTGGCACTATGGTCGCCGGCGGTAACCAATTCTCCCGTGGTTGGGCTGAATGGTTAACCCCTGAAATGGCGAAGAAAATTCAGAAAGTTATTCCTGAATTTCCAACTAAAATGGAAGATTTTGGCGCGAGTGGTTCACACCAGTGGGGTATGAGCTCCTATGGTGCTAAATACGAGAAGGAATTCTTATTCCAACCTGCGAGTTCCTATTGCGAAATGTGCCACACCTTTAAGTTTGATTTTAAAACTAAAGATGAGTTTTTTGCAGCCCTTGGTAATCCTAAAGAGCTCCAAAAACATACAGTGTCACTCGGTATTACCTGTGAAGAGTGTCATGGCGCAGGTGGTCATTTAGACGGCGGTATCGGTGGTGGTATGCCTTCTAACTGTGAGCGTTGTCACCAGCGTTTTAACTTCGTAGAAGAACTTGCGCAAACCCCACAGGGTAAAGAAAAACTGGAATATGCCTTTAACGTGAAGATGAAATCTTCGTGCCCATCTTGTGGTACAGAAGGTTCGCAAATGTTTGCCTCATCTCACTACGATAAGGGTATGCGTTGTTCTACCTGTCATGATCCACACGAAGTGACTGATGGTGATTGGAAATCCGGTATTACTAAACCAAAACTCATCAAAGAATGTACCGATTGCCATACGGCACAGGCTGAAATTGCGAGTAATACCAAGACCCACAGTAAACAAACTTGTCAAAGCTGTCATATGCCAAACATGGGTAGTTGTGAAAACTTCACCGCGATCCAGTTCCCTGATATGGCCGGTTTCGACAACGTTCGTAAATCGCACATGTGGAAAATCGATGTCGATCCATTGCGTAAGACGCTTAACCCACCTGAAGGTAAGTCTCGCGACTCATCCACTAAGGGCTGGACTGTGGCGAAGGACGAAAATGGCCATAACTACCTCGATCTGATGTGGACCTGTGCTCGTACTTCCGCTTCTGATCACGATGTAGTGGATAACAAAGGTTGCCATAGCCAATTTCAATCTAAGTTGGGTGAGGGTCTGCACTTTAAAGATCAACAGCAAATCTACGGCAAAGTTCAGAAGTGGCAAAAACCAGTGAAAGAAACCTATGCCAAAGTAGAAAAAGCCCTTATTAGCATCGATAAGTCGCCCAATATGGCGAAGTTATCGGTAGAAGATAAGACACAAGTGCTGTTGTTGACCGATAAAGCTCAAGATGTCCTCAAGCTGATTAAAGCCGATGGTTCATGGGGTGTTCATGGTGCGCGTTACTCACAAAAACGCTTAGATGCCGCTTTGACCTATGTGACCCAAGCCCAAGCCATTATTGATGGTAATGCGCTGAGTGCGAAGAAAATATAGTTTAACTTGAGTCCTAGTTATCCCCGACACCTTTGGGTGTCGGGGAATATGAGAGCCTAATTATGCATAACATGCTTCGTCAAAGTGTAAGCCGAATATTGATGGTGTTGGCCTTAGGCGTGACTGCGATGCCAGTCATCGCCGGTGGTGGCTCAGAAATGTCTGAAGTGCCCTATAACGAAATCCAATTAAATCCCATTTCGATGATGGAAGCGGAAACCTTAGTCGGCAAGCAAGGCGTTTATTTTTTCGACGTAAATACACTGGAGATATGGGCAGAAGGTTTTATCCCCGGAGCAGTTTTTTTCAATGTTCAGAATTGGAGAGAGTTACTTCCAAAGAATAAAGATGCAGTCATGGTGTTTTACTGCGCTAACCGCCTTTGCACCAGCAGCAATATGGCGGCGAGAGAAACCATGAAGCTAGGTTACACAGGTGTGCGTCATATGGCCGATGGTATTTATGGCTGGCGTATGTCAGGTCGAGTAACAGAAAAACCTTAGTAACACACAGGACCGATGTTTTATCGGTTTGGTTTGCAGGGCCAAAAGGCGAAACCCACAGGGTTAACATTGTAGAGAACATAAAATGAAAACACGTATGCCAACTTCTTTTATCCCCAAAAGCATCACAGTGGCGACCTGCGCCGCATTATTTGTTTCGGTAGCCAGTTTTGCCGCCACAAGTCTGAAAACCGATGCAGATAAAACCTCCTACAGCATTGGCGCTTCTATTGGTAATTACATTTCTGGTCAAGTTTACAACCAAGTTGAATTGGGTTCAGAGGTGAATGTCGACTTAGTCGTGCAAGGTTTTGTGGATGCGCTTAAAGATAAACAGCAATTAACCGACGAAGAAGTGCTGACCTACCTGAACCAAAGAGCAGAACAACTCAATGCCGCAAGAACTGTCGTTGCTGAAAAACAAATGGCAGAAACTAAAAAGGCAAGTGCGGCATATCTTGCTGAAAATCAAAAAAAGTCTGGCGTTAAAGTTACCGCCTCTGGTCTTCAATACGAAGTCTTAACCCAAGGTAAAGGTCATAAACCCAATCCAGAAGATGTGGTCACAGTGGAATATGTTGGCACTCTTATCGATGGGACTGAGTTTGAAAATACGGTTGGACGTAAAGAGCCCACTCGCTTTGCATTAATGTCGGTGATCCCCGCTTGGGAAGAGGGATTAAAGTTGATGCCTGTGGGGTCTAAATACCGTTTTGTGGTACCAGCAAGCCTTGCCTATGGCACTGAAGCCGTAGGTATTATCCCTCCTGAGTCAGCACTTATCTTTGAAATTGAACTGAAAAATATTGAGAAACCCAGCGAAATGAAAGAGATGAAAAATAAAAAGATGATGCCTGCACACGGTTAATCAGGCTCCTAAAACGAGTTGTTTGGAGAGTGAAATGGAGACTGGAATGGTGAGCTTAGGACTAGGCATTGGCATCAGTTTACTGTTGTTTGTTGCTTACATTTATTGGCAGCACATGCGTCTAAACCTAGTAATGGGAATCGCACAGTTGCCAAACATGTCGAGCAAAGTGCCCTTTGCGATGGGAATCGTCCTAGTGCTGCTGACCCTTGCTATCTACAGTCAAACAGGCCGTTTTAGGGATTGGGATCAAGGTCGGCTTGATGAAAATATTGATTATTTAGTCGCGGCCGAGATCACCAAAGCCAGTCGTTGGGCTCAGAGTGAGCCGCAAAACACCTTGGCACTTATGTCATTAGCTCAGGCTTACAATGCGGGAGGTTTGTACTCAGATGCGGTGCTGACCTTAGATAAATTACTCGAAATAGGGGGGGATGATGCCGAAGTGTTAGGGGCAAAAGCTAACGCGCTTTATTACCGTGAGCTTCGGCAAATGACACTTGAAACCCAAGGGGTGATTGCCAAAGCATTATCACTTTCTCCCTTTGAGCCTCAAACCCATATGTTACTCGCGGCAGATGCTTACTTGCATGCTCGTAACCAAGAGGCCATTGACCATTGGCAGCTTTTGCTCAAACACAATGGGGACAGTATCAACCGTGAAGCAATCAATAATGCGATTGCAAAAGCACAAAGCAAAATGAATGAAAGATGAAACCCGTTCTATCAACCCTCGCCGTAAAGATCTGTCCCTGCAAGGAATCTGGCGAGGCGTTGATATTTTAATAAAAGGATAAATAGGATGAAGAAATACTATGCATTGTTGCTGTTAGTGCCCTTGCTATTTGGCTGTAATAAAAGCGAGGCCACAGACCATGTTCATAAAGCCGAGATGATCCACGAGCATGACCGTTGCCATTTATGCGGCATGGTGATCACTAAATATCCCGGACCTAAAGGGCAAGTGCACCTCAAGGCTGAGAAAACGGTACCTAAGTTTTGTTCGGCTCGCGATATGTTTAACTTTGCATTACAGCCTGAAAATAAAAGACAAATTGATTACATGATGGTGCATGACGCGGGCACGACCGATTGGGATCAGCCAGATGATGGCGCCTTTATTGATGCTCAAAGTGCCTTCTATGTTTACGGTACGACCAAGAAAGCTGTGATGGGACCTGCCGTTGCCCCTTTTAGCACTAAAGCCGCCGCCGAAGCCTTTGCTAAGGAATACGGTGGCCGAGTGCTGAGATTTGATGACATCACCCTAGAACTGCTCGCGGGTGATAAATAAGGTTGTGATGATGAAGCTGCGTCTCGTCCTTATCTGGCTGCTGTGCTTTGCCTCTTTCGGTACTTGGGCTGCACTCATTCGGGTAACAGATACAGATTCACTCACTCTTGCCCTTAACAAAGCTCAAGAAGGTGACACCCTAGTGCTGGCCACTGGGGTGTATGAAGGCTCCTTTAAGGTGACGCAATCCATTTCGCTAAAGGGGGAAGTAGGCGCGACATTAGATGCACTGCGCCAAGGCAGTGCATTGGTCATTGAGGCGCCTCAGGTGAGTATTGAGGGGCTCAATATCCGCCACTGGGGACGGGATCTGTATTACCGTGATGCCGCCATTTTACTCAAAAAAGGGGCGGATAATGCGTTGATTAAGGGAAACCGCTTGGTGGGTGAGGGTTTTGGTATTTATGGCGAACAGCTAAACTCACCCATCATCACGGACAATAGTATTAGTGGCAACGGTGCCATTCATGTGCTTGATCGGGGTGATGGCATTTATCTTAAGCATGTTAATTCGCCACAAATTGACCGAAATCAGCTCATTTTTGTCCGTGATGGTGTGTATTTAGAGTCCGTTACCCACAGCCGCATTTATGAAAATCAATTCACTAAGCTTCAATATGGCATTCACTACATGTATACCCAAGCCGACGAAGCGTGGCAAAACCAAGCGATTGCCGTCGATGGCGGTTATGCCCTAATGAATTCAACCCATATTTACCTGCACCACAACCGTGTGACTCAGGCGCGGGACTTTGGCATTTTACTCAACATTACTGAGGCATCCCATGTGCAAGCCAATGTTGCGAGTCAAATCCATAACCCTAAGGGCACTGTGGAGCTTGGCAATGAGGGGAAAGGTATTTTTATTTACGCTGCTCAACATAACCGTATTCAAGATAACGAGTTTAGCCACAGTGATACTGGGATCAGTATGGCCATGGGCGGAGAGGAAAATCGCCTTTGGCATAATCGTATTATGGCCAATCAAACCCAAGTCAAATATGTCGGTGAAAGCCAACTTGAATGGAGTTATCAGGGGCAGGGGAATTACTGGTCGGAATATCAAGGCTGGGATCTGAATGGCGATGGATTAGGGGATATTGTCCATAGGCCGAATGACAGTTTAGATAAACTGTTTTGGCTTTATCCTGAAGCCAAACTGTTGATGGAAAGCCCTGTTGTGTTGTTACTGCGCTGGGTGGAACGCCAATTTAAGCCCCAAGTGACGAGCGGTATAAGTGATAGTTTTCCCCTAATGCAAAGTGGCGCGCACGTACTGATTGATGGAGGTTCGCGATGAATCATCAAACTTTGACCTGCTCAGCAAATAAGCCTATAGCGAGTGCTGATGTGGTTGTTAAAGCGACAAATATCAGTAAATGCTATGGCAAGTTTAAGGCTCTGGATGATGTGAGTTTTGAGGTGTTAGCTGGTCAAGTGATCGCACTCCTTGGGCATAATGGTGCGGGTAAATCTACATTACTCAAGCTTATTTTGGGATTACTTACCCCCACAAGTGGTCTGCTCCAAGTTCAAGGTCATAGTGTGAGCTCCCAACAAGTGCGGCAGAGTTTGTCTTTAGGCTATTTACCTGAAAATGTGAGTTTTTATGACAATATGACCGCTAATGAGCTGCTGCGATATTTCGCTAAGCTTAAGGGCGTTTCCTTGCCTAAAGTACATGAATTACTCGCTGAATTTGGTTTAGAGGCCGCTAAAGATAAGCGTTTGAGTACTTTTTCTAAGGGGATGCGGCAACGTCTTGGGCTCGCGCAGGCGATATTGGCTGAGCCTAAGGTACTGTTACTCGATGAACCGACAGTTGGCTTAGATCCCTTGGCATCGGCTTTCCTGTATCAAAAAATCGCTCAGCTCAGGGCGCAGGGCTGCGCCATTATTATCAGTACCCATGAGTTGGGATTAGTGCAAGATCAGATGGATCGCGCTTTGATCTTAGGTCGAGGGCGAATGTTGGCTTCGGGAAGCTTAACCTCCCTGAGGGCGGCGACTCAGTTACCAAATCATATCTTGTTGCATTTTCTATCTAATACTCAAAGGCAAGCATTGCTAGCAGATCCCATTTTAGCGGCATGTGTTAAGGCAAATGCGGGGCAGGGACTTATGCTAGCCGTGCCACAGGAGCAAAAGTCAGCCGTGTTAAATCACTTATTACAAAAAGTGCCCGCGGGGGATTTTTCTATTGAACCTCCTAGTTTGCAGAGTGTGTTTCATCATTACATGGAAAGTCTTTGCCCCCTTCAGTCGTCAAAAATGCCTACAAAGACTATTAACATAACAGATATAAATCAGGCGATTAATTTGGAATCAGTCCTATGAACCGTTCTGAGGTTTTGCACCATCGTTTAAGTGCTCTGAGCATAGTGAGCACCATAGCCGCCAAAGAGTTTAAGGATAATTTACGTAATCGTTGGTTATGGATGATGGCGGGAATCTTGTTGCTGCTATCTCTGTGTGTGAGTTTTATGGGCAGCGCTGTGTCCGGCAACTTAGTGGTATTTGAGCCTGCCCAGATCCTTTCTGGGTTAGTCACTTTATCGGTATTTATGCTCCCTTTAGGTGCGATTTTATTGAGTTATGACAGCTTTGTTGGTGAAAAAGAATCCGGCACTCTGCTGTTACTGCTGACCTATCCATTAGCACGTTGGCATCTGGTGTGCGGCAAGTTTTTAGGCCATGCCTGCGTGATGACCATTGCCTGCATTTTGGGCTTTGGTTTAACAGGATTAATACTGATATCACTGGGCGATACTCTGGCCCAGTTATCCATAGCTATCGGGTTTAGCCATTTGATTATGAGCAGTATTTTACTGTCATTAGTGTTCGTGCTCTTGGGTTATTGGGTTAGCTTGTGTGTGCGAGAAAAAGCTAAGGCACTGGGGATATTACTCATTTTATGGTTTGTGCTTGTGCTGGTTTATGATCTGATTTTACTCAGTGCTGTGGTTGGAATGAGTGAGATGTTTAATCGTACTGTATTCAATCTACTGATTTTGTTGAACCCTACTGATCTGTTCCGTGCTTTAAATTTACTCGCGACCCCCTCGGATACACTCGCGGCTAAAAGTAGTCTCACTCTGCTTGCTCAAACTGGGTTGGGCTTACCCTTAATGTATGGTTTGCTGGGTGGCTGGATTGGTGCATTACTTTTGTGTTGTTCTTGGATCTTTAAATACCAAGAAATCTAGTTTAGCGACCTCTGTATTAGTCTAACTTTGTACTTATTAAACAATGACTAAACTGAGTATAGAGTCACACTCTTATATGTTGTTAAAAGGTAAAATAAACCATCTTGACTTGGTGATTGCATATCATCGTTTTCTTGGAAAGAAACAATGTCACATGATGATTGCATGTTGTTAGTGTAATCAAACTTTATCAGTATTGGCTGATCTTTCAGGCGTTTAACATGCATAAAATCACATCTTATTTAATGTTAGATGAACAGGCTAAGGAATTAGTCGATCATGTGAATGGGACAACCATCAGCCTGACTTTTTCCGAAAAGGCCTTATTAGTGCTGCTGTTATCATCCACGAATGCCATTTTTACTAAGGAAGAATTGCTGCAGGTCGGCTGGCCTGAAAGGGTGGTTGCTCCTACCTCTTTAACGCAATGCATCAGTACCTTACGTAAAAAGCTCGAACCCTATACCGAAGTGCAGCTTAAAACCGTGGCACGCCGCGGTTATCAATTGCATATCTCTGAACAATCCCATGTAAAGATGTTGGCGATCAATGATGCGAATGCAATTCGTGATGCCTTAGTGGGGGTGTCGGTTTGGACTAAAGTTGCTGGTATTGCCCTTTTGTGCGCTATCTTGGCAATCGTTTGGTATGTGAGCGACCATCATGCGGTGGTTAAACAGGTGGCTAAATGGCATGCCGATAAATATATCAGCCTCAATATTGGTGGCACGCTGGGGACGGCGCGAACCTTCTATATTGGTGATGAGGATCGTTTACATCCTTCATGGTGGCAAAAACATTTAGCGCCAGAGGGAAATCACATCAATAACCTTAATTACTTCAGTGCATTTACCTCAACAGATGGCAAAAATTATTCGATGGCGATTTGCCCTGAGCTGGACGCCGATGCCTGCAGTGGTCACGGCATCATCAATATCACGGCGATAGATGCAAAACCCGCAGGATTAAATATGGCGGAGTTTATTCCGCTGAGCCAAATAATGGAGCAGCGCATTCGCTATAACCGTATTGTCCTCCCTGCGGATGATAAAGGAATGGGTGAGCTACTTGAGCATAATTACCATGCGGATATTTATTTTCCCGTGGCGGGCGAACTCTTAGTTCGTAACGATCTCAGTATGTCTCTGGTCTATGAAGGGCAAAATAAGGGTAAGTTTTATTCGACCTCCTGTATTACAGATCAAGATTGTTTAACGACACCGATTAAATACACTATCCGCGGTGAGTTTGAGCAGTACCAGACCACAATTGATGACCTTAAAGTCGATGTTTTTCACGTTAAAGTGTTACAAAAAGAACTGACAAAACCGGATGAAGTCAGCCATTCTGCTATGCAGTTCTACCGTGAAATTCGTAAGCATGATATCCGTGATGAAGATTTATTTTATTATCGTGTTTATCAAAATGAGCACACGGCAGTATGGATCATTCCTCAGATGGGACAAGTACTTGCGTGGACTCAGTACACTCAGATCAAATTATAAAGTAGTCGTTAGCAAACTTGATTAAGCCGACATAGTGTCGGCTTTTTTGTGCCTGCAGTTGAGCGCGGTCGTGATGATGCTAAGCTGCGAGTTTAAGCGTCTGGCTCAAATTGTTTGCATTAACTTTCTATCATAAAAATTGGCTTTGTTTTACTTCTTCATTCAGTGCCAGTTACACTGCCAAACTTAGCAATCACACTATAAATACAATAATAAAAAAGAGAGGAGTCATTCATGTCGGACCGTCTTATTCCCGTGCTATTACTGTCAACTTCAGTACTGGCTGGGCTCACTGCTTGCAGTGATAACACCACAGAAAACACCGTAAAAACCAGCGAAAATGCGCCAAAAAGTCAAGACGTTGCAGCTCAAATGCCGATTGGCATTAATGTCGCGGCTATGACGCCAACGGTAAAACCAGGGGATGATTTTTATACCTACGCCAATGGCGAGTGGATGAAAACGACGATGATCCCAGCCGATCGCTCCAGCACTGGCGCTTTCCTCGTAGCCTTTGAAGCAACCGAAAAGCATAAAACCAGTTTGATTGCCGATCTGGTGAAAGCGCAACATGCGGCGGGGAGCGACGAAGCGCGTATCGCCGATTTCTACAAGGCTTACACAGATACCGCCGCTATTGATGCCGCAGGAATGAAGCCTGCCGAGGCGGATATTGCCCGTTATGAGGCCATTGCGAGCAAGCAGGATTTATCTGCGGCGTTAGGCGGAAATCTGCGCGCCGATGTCGACCCTCTCAACGCGACTGACTTTTATACCGAAAACCTATTTGGGATCTTCGTCACCCAAGGTTTAGCCACGCCGGGCGAAGTCTTACCTTACTTTTTACAGGGCGGTTTAGGCTTACCTGAGCGTGAATATTACCTGTCTGCCGATCCTAAAATGGTCGACATTCGCACCGCTTACCGCGCTTACATTGAAACCTTGCTCAAAGATGCGGGTGTGAGCGATGCCGCTGTCCGTGCCGATCGTATTTTTGCCCTTGAAAACAAGATTGCCGCGGCCCACGCCAGCCGTGAAGCAAGCGAAGATTTTACTCAGTCTTCGGGTGTATGGAGCCGTGCTGACTTTGATGCCAAAGCATCGGGCATCGATTGGACTGCCTTTCTAGCGGCGGCGCAACTGGGCAATCAGCCTAAATTTGCGGCCTACCATGCAACGGCGATTACGGGACTTTCTGCGCTTGTGGCCTCTGAGCCTTTAGAAGCATGGAAAGATTGGCTCGTGTTCCACCATATCAACAGCCATGCTGATGTGTTGCCATCGGCAATCGACAACGCTTCGTTTGCCTTTAATGGCACTAAGCTTTCTGGCACGCCAGAGCAGCGCAGTCGCGATAAACGTGCCTTAGCGGCACTCGACCAATATTTAGGTGATGCCGTAGGCCATGCCTATGCCGAGCAATATTTCCCCGCTTCAGCCAAAGCAGAAGTCAGCGCTATGGTGGATAACATAGTGACCGCCTTCGGTCAGCGAGTGGAAAAACTCGATTGGATGGACCCTTCAACCAAGAAAGAAGCCCTAGCAAAAGTGGCTACTATGGCGGTGGGCGTGGGTTATCCCGATAAATGGCGCAATTACGACAGCTATGCAGTGACTGCGACCAATGCCTACGCTAATGCCATCAATGGCGAAAAAGTAGAGTACAGCCACCAGTTAGCCAAGATTGGCAAACCAATGGATAAAGGCGAGTGGTGGATGACGCCGCAAGTGGTGAATGCGGTGAACTTGCCGGTGCAGAATGCGCTTAACTTCCCAGCGGGTATTTTGCAACCGCCATTCTTCGATGCTAAGGCCGATGCCGCTTACAACTATGGCGCGATTGGCGCTGTGATTGGCCATGAAATCAGCCATAGTTTTGATAACAATGGCGCGGCCTTTGACTCGACTGGTGCTATGCGTAACTGGTGGACGCCCGCTGACTTTGCTCAATTTGATAAGCAAGGCGATGCGTTAGCGCAGCAGTTTGATGCTTATGCGCCTTTCCCTGATTTACACGTGAATGGCAAGTTGACCTTAGGTGAAAACATTGCCGACGTAGCAGGTTTAGCCGCCGCTTATGATGCTTACCATGCCTCGCTTAAAGGCAAAGATGCGCCTGTGATTGGAGGCTTTACGGGTGATCAACGCTTTTTTATCGGCTTTGCGCAAACCTGGGCCACTAAGATGCGTGACGAAGCCCTGCGTGCTCGGGTGGCAACCGATGGACATGCCCCCGGCATGTACCGCGCGCTGACCGTGCGTAACTTAGATGCTTGGTATACTGCATTCGATGTTAAGCCTGGCGACAAGCTGTATTTGGCTCCAGAAGATCGCGTTAAGATCTGGTAAGTTTACTGCGTTGATTTGAAAGGAAGGGGGACACTAGCGTTCCCCTTTTTATTAACGATTTTGCAGTCGGTTGTAATCCAGCCACCCACTTTCTATCGGGTGATTGTCGAAAAAGATCTGATTGAGTTCGTCACTAAAGGCCCAAAACTTCGGATCAGTACGGCGTACACCCACCATATCTAACAGTGCTTCATAGTCTTTTTCAGTTTGCATTTTCTCTATTGTCGCTACGACGTTAGGCAAGTCCTGTTCTTTCACTCGCCAAAATGCCTCAGGATAACTGCCCAATAAGCCATGCACTAAAGTGACGTCATCTTTAGCGGGTTCGCGGTTACTCGCCTCATTAAACAGGCTCGAAATATTCCGATGAGCGCTATTGCGAACTAAGGTAAATATCTCAGTTTTACCCGCTTTTTCAGGTTCCACCATGATCATGGTTAGTTCAGGTAACAGGGTCGCTTGTGTGCCTTTTAATCGATCTAATGTGTGTAAAAGTGCTTTGCTATGTATTTGCAAGCTACTGTTTTCTATGTGATATCGATTGGGTTGAACCTTAGCAACCTTCTGTCCGAGTTTTTGATACAGCTCGCCCTTTAGATCGTCACTAAAGTAGAGTACGCCCGTAGGCTGATGAAAGGTGTTGATATCCCCTGCGATAAAGGCCGTGAGCTGAGTACCAGCCCCTTGATACCAATCACTCAACTGTTTGCGCCTTTCCTCCTGTGGCAACAGGGTCAGGAAGTTCGATTCCCCCTCCATGCGTAAAAAATCCATGTATAAGCGAGTTAATAGCTGATGGCCGTAGTTACCATAAACATCGAAACCCGCGACCAATAAATAGTGGATACGCTCCAGTAAGGCATAATCGATAATCCAAGCCGTTTTGGGCGGTTCGCCGACTAAGCCTTTGACCACAGTGGCATTGTCGAAGTGGCGCAGCACTGTCAGGCTGGCATTATCATTGGTGTCGTCGCCATCCCAGAGCCCGTCTATGGTGAGGTGCTGGCCGTTTTTGAATTTCTCGTTCAAGAACTGATTACGCGCCCGCATATATTTGCCTTGCTTGGCGGCATATTTCACCCAAGTTACTGCTAATGCAGTGCTTTCTTCCTCTGCAGGCATACGTAGATTTTCAAGTTGGGAATGGTAAAAGGCGCTAAAGTCAGTGTCGTCCATATAATCTGGAGTCACAAAGTACACCCAGAATCTGTCGTTAATGACATTGAGCGCCACCTGACCACGGCACACTGGGCCTTTGATAAAGCCCATAATGGTATCTTGGGCGCGGGTCAGCATAAATCGATAGCGCGCACTGGCAGGAATTTGAATAAAGGCTTCAAAGGGATTGGCCGCAACGCTCGGCTTGTAGCTCGGCAGTTGAGTGACTGAGTAATCCGCATCGATAAACCATTGTTGCCAGTTATTGAGCAAGCCGGTATTTAAAGCGTAGGGGATATGGGTTTTATCGACTATGGTTGCCCGATAAGGCCGAAAGCGGTAATAGACTCGCTCCACCTTAGGATCGTCGAAGGGACGACGGGAGGCGATAATATCCAGCGCTTGCCCCGGCGGCGTCCGAGAACGCACTAACTCGAAGAATAAAGGCTGGGCGTTTGGTTGATTCAAAGACTCAAAATATAAATGGAAGGCAAACAAATGCTCATAAATGTAACGTGCACTTAATTGGCTTTTTAAACTGTCGCCGTTTAAAAACTCTTCCCAGTGGGTTATTTCTGCAATAAATTCAGGTGTAAGCGCTTGTGCAAACGGCAGTGGCGCACCTTGCTCGAGCCAGTGCATCAACACTTGATGTTCATTCGCATTCAGTGCTGGCAAGCCATAAGGCATACCTGCAAGGGGCTGGCTTTGCTCGTATTTGTCCATTTCCTCTAGGCTGGCGCATTGCTGAACTCTGTCTAGGCTGAAATCAAAACGCTTATCTAAAATCTTGTCTTCGGGCAGGGGGTGCATTTGCTTAAGCGTGAGCATTCTGGCTAATACCGAGGCTTGGGTATTGGCTTCTGGGGTTTGATCGCGCTCGTTTAGCATGGGGTAAAACCCGCGTTGACGCCAAGCTTCTGGGGTAAAGGCATCGACAAATAAGCGATTAGGTGTGGCAGCGACTAAGCGTGTGCCTTGGTAGACCTTTTCCTTACTCGCCCCGCGTTCTATACCTTCGCTCGAGGTCATTTTTAACTGACAGGGGGCATCGTAACAGGCATGACATACCACGCATCGGCTATTGAGAATAGGCTCAACTTGTGTGTGCACAAACTCGGCTTGTTGAATAAATTGGCCGTTAAGCTGTGCATTTTCGACGCGTTTTTGCGGTGAGCTAGTGCCAAACAGGCTATTGAAATCGATTTGCGCTACGCTGGCACAACCTGTCGCTAACAGCACTGCGACCAACAACAACCTCTTCCATCCCCCTTTTATCGCGTCCATTCACCGCTCCTTCATTTGCCACATGCTATTTAGCAGAGTTAGGCTTTTTAGCCCACTGATAAGTATCACTTTAGCAGAAGAGTGTGTTGGATTTGAAATTTGCAGCCAGATGTTGTTCAAGGAGCTGACTTAAGTTGCCCTACAGACTTTTGGTCGCTGCTCGAAACTTGGGTAAGATAGCGGCTATAAAAGCGTACCTGTGATGGCTGTATTAATTGCACCAGTATTGTTGTGGCAATAACAAAAGGATGAAGTATGACTGCTGATAACCGCTATTTTTACGAACCGAGCAAAGGCCATGGCCTTGCACACGATCCTTTAAATGCGATTGTGGGGCCTCGACCGATCGGCTGGATTTCATCACGGAATACCGAGGGGCAACGCAATCTCGCACCTTACAGCTTTTTCAATTGTTTCAACTACAAACCGCCCATCATTGGCTTTGCCAGCACAGGCTGGAAAGACAGTGTCGCCAATATTGTCGAAACAGGGGAGTTTGTGTGGAACCTCACCACCCGCGGCTTAGCCGAGCAGATGAATCAAACCTCCGCCATGCTGCCACGCGGTCAAGATGAGTTTAGTTTTGCCGGACTCACGGCTAAAGCTGGCACCATTGTTAAGGCCGATTTAGTGGCTGAAAGTCCAGTAAACTTCGAATGTAAGTTGTCCCAATGTATCCAGTTAACTGCCGCTAATGGCGACAAGATCGATACTTGGTTAGTGTTAGGTGAAGTGGTGGCTGTGCATATTGCTAAGCATTTACTCAATGCCGAGGGGATTTATCAAACTGCTCTTGCCGAGCCCGTATTACGTGCTGGCGGCCCATCGGCCTATTATGGGATCTGTGAAGATCTGCGTTTTGATCTACATAGACCACTAGTGTAAGGGGCTGCTCATTCGCCGCAGGGCTGTGGGTGTTCAAACTTCGTTTGAGTTTTAGGAATTAGTTTAACTTTTAACTTTTTAAATCAAAATCTAAGTCAAAGTCGTGGGGCTTCACCCCACACCCGACCAAGGTGGACTGCTCGTCCTATCCTCCTTGGATTCTCCATGACGCCCCTAGCGAAGTTACATGCATTGGTTACTGGTCTCATACTCCAATAAAAATTGCCTAACGGCTCAGATAGGACATCCCTGTCCCCCCGAGCCTGCGCCATCATCCATGATGTCGCCACGGCCCCACTCAAACAACTAAGAGCTATCTGCGTATTTCGACAACTTCGCAGGGGACGGTGAACTCCTGCTATTTCGGAGTAAGCTGCTTATCTCAAAAGAATTCTGCCTGTCCTATCTTTTATTTAAATCCAAATCTAAATCTAAGTCGTGGGGCTTCACATCTGATTTTTAACAAAGTGTCTTGCATAGGTAAGTTAATGTTGTGATTCCGTCTGACGGGTATTAAAGTCAAGCGCACAACGCGCTTAAAAAATAGTAGAGCACATTTGAATATTCAACGAGTTAAAGCATTTGTATTGACGACTCAACTAGGCTCTGTCTCAGCCGCCGCTCGCGCACTGGGCAAACGTCAGCCGCAAGTGAGTCAGTGGATTGCCGAGCTAGAAGTCGACATAGGTGTGGATTTATTTGAGCGTAGTGCAAATCAAGTGGCACTCACTGCGGGAGGCGAGCATTTACTACCTAAGGCTATTTTAGCCTTGGCCCAATGGGAACAATTTACTCAATCGGCGACCCATTATGCCGAGCTTGGTAAAGGTCGGTTAGTGTTGGGGGTTGAAAATTATATTCCTTTAGAAGTCTTACGTTCGACAATTCAGCGCTATTTAATGCAGTTTCCAACGCTGGATTTTGTCTTAAAAGTGGATACTTTCGATGCATTACACAGTGCATTTCTATCCGATGATATCGACCTTTTACTGTTACATGAAACGGTTGAATTACATCAATCTCAATCGGGTTACTGCCGCCTTGGCGAATATCAAGAGGTAATGTTGATATCTGGACAGCATACATTAGCTTCACAGCAGGTAATCGACCCCGCACAATTAGCGCCCTATCGTGAATATATTTGGGCAGGAGGGCAGACTGAAAGTGATGATCTCGAAGTCGGCTTTAGTGGCCATTATTGCCAAATCCCCGATCTTGCTTTGTTAAAGTCCTTACTTGCCGAAGGGGATGGATATAGTTTTTTGCCGTTATCTTTAGCGCAGACAGAAATCGACAGTGGAAGATTAAAAGTTGTCCAATTGAGTAGTGAATTTGCGCCTATGAAGCGGCGGCTCGAAATGCGCTGGCATCATGGATTTGAGGCCAGCACCTTAGGGTCTTCTTTGCTGACGTTAATAAAAGAGCAACTCAGCAAATAATTAGATTGATACGGGATTGCTATTGATCATTGAGATCGAACACTAGCTCCCCCTCTAACCACGTCATTAAAATTTGAGTGTCAGCAATTTGTTTTGCTGTGGCTTGGGTAATGTCTCGCTCTAATACAACAAAATCGGCAGATTTCCCTAGCGCGATAGAACCAGTAATGTCACTTATGCCCAAGGCGTTAGCGGGATTTATTGTATAGGCTGCAATAGCACTGTGAATATCAGCGATGCCTGCATTTTGCAGATAGACTGCGTTAGCAATACCAACGAGTGGATTGATATCATTCACATTCCAGTCACTACTTAAAGTTACATTCGCGCCAGTCTTGAAAATAGGGTTAATAGGTAATAAAGCATTAGCTCGTTGCTTACCGATAAAAGGGATCGCCCACTCATGATCCTGCGCGGCAATGTAATCGCTACCCAATTGGAAATCGGCATCGACTTTGAGTGAGGCAAAGCGCTTGATATCTTGGGGAGATACCATTTCTAAATGCGTCATGGCATAAGGGCGAGTAGCTCCCTGAGATCGTAAAGTTTCAATGGCATCTAAGGTGTTGCGTACCCCTGCATCACCTATTGCATGAATATGTGCCCCGTATCCAATTTTGTTGAGTTCAGTAAGCCACCACGCCATTTTACTGGCAGGAACATACTCGAGTCCCCTAGGAAGGTCGGGGGTGTAGCTCCAATCATAGGGGGCTAATGTACTGGCAGTACCGTTTATGATGATGCCATCACTGTAGATTTTGACCTGATTGATGAGCAGCAGACGTTGTTTATCATCAGAATGAATTTTTTTAAAGAAATCAAGCTGTGCTTGGGGTTCATCGACAGGATAAATCCAAGGGCGTAGACTGACTCTGGCGGTTAATTCATCATGACTTTCGACGGCTAGCCATGTTTCTAACCAGTCACGTTTCCAATAGAGTCGTCCATCACCGATAGTCGTTATCCCGTGCTCGGCAGCAGCTGCCAGACCATTTAATAAACCTTGATAATTGGCTTGTTGTAGATTGGGTTGTGATTTCCATGCTTGTTCCATCACAAGATCGCCAGCATTATCGAATAAAATACCGAGAAGTTTACCGCTCTCTTCATCTTTGAGGATCTTGCCGCCTTGCGGATCGGCTGTATGAGCGCTTATCTTAGCTTTGGCTAATGCGAGGGAGTTGACCCACATAGAATGGGATGTTTGCTCCATAATAACGACAGGATTATCGGGGAAGATTTTGTCTAATATTGCCAAAGGAGTGGGGCCACTCTCTTGCATTACTACACTGAGTTGATGGCCATATCCGAGTAACCACTCTCCCGTTTCCAACTGATTTTTACAGGCGGTTAATGTGCGGATATAGCCGTTGAGATTAGTGTCATCATCCAGTAAACAGTCGCTACCTATTTCACTCGCGGCTTCAAACACATGATTATGGTTATCAATAAAACCAGGTAATAAGTAATGACCTTTTAAATCGATGACTTTGGTTTGATTGCTCACGTGATCCATGGCGTTAATGCTATTCCCAATGTAGACAATTTTGCCATCCTTAATGGCTAAACTAGTCGCTTGATCATGGCCATAGACGTGGGTATTGGTGAGTAAAGTATCTGCAAGTTCGTCGTTTGCACAGGCAGATAGGGTGAATAATCCCGTTAAGGCTAAGCATTTAACGAGTTTGTGTGGCGTCTTAGTCTGTTTCATTTGTACTTGAATCCCATATTGCGTCAGCTATTGACTCATTATGGGATAATTTCTCAATAGTGAAAGTTAGTGACTATCAAGAAAACGAGATACCCATGGGAAAAGACTGATAGCCATATTTTTGTTGGTACATTGTGACTGGTTACTATGATTTTCTGCGAAGTTAATCAGAGGCGTTGGAATAAACCGCAGTGAATCTGATCAAGTGGGGGCAAACTTCGTTTGAGTTTTGAGTTTGTTATTTTATGGCTGAGCAATCTAAAGCTTAAGCTTTTTTTTAAAAGAAAAATCAACGTCGTGGGGCTTCACCCCACACCCGACCAAAAGGGGAGCAACAGCAATTCCCTCTTGGATCTCCCTTGCCGAACAACGTCCATGTCTAACTGCCAGTTCGCCATCCCTGGCTCTCGTTCGAAACGCTGCTACGCAGCACTCACCCTAGCGAAGTTACATGCATTAGTTACCTGTCTCATACTCCAATAAAAATTGTAGTGGCACACTAATTTTGGCCACCTAAATAGAGGTGATATTATTACCTCGTAGATGACTTTAGGTGAACACAAGAGATCGACAACCAGAAAAACATTTAGTGCTGAATTCAAACTTGAAGCAGCCCAATTAGTCCTCGATAAAAACCATAGCATCATCGAAGCTGCAAAGGCGATGAACGTTGGTAAGTCCACTATGGATAAATGGGTGAGACAGTTAAAACTAGAACGCCAGGGTGGCACACCAAAAGCATCTCCGATTACCCCTGAACAAATTGAAATCCGTGAGCTGAAGAAGCAAATAGCTCGTCTTGAGGAGCACAATCTTATCCTAAAAAAGGCTACCGCTCTCTTGATGTCAGACTCGATGAACAATTTACGCTAATCAGCGCACTCAAGCAGAGCCACTCTATTCTCACAATTTGTAATGCATTCAAAGTGCATCGAAGTAGCTATAAGTATTGGCTAAAAAGAAAAGAACATATTGATGCAGACTTTACTATTTTATGCAGTGAAGTGAAGGCTGCACATCGTATTAGTCATGGCTCTGCCGGTGCGCGAACGATAGCGCAATTAGTGACTAACAAAGGGATTGGTCTCAGTCGTTATCGAGCCCGTAATCTAATGAAAAAGCTTGGGTTATTAAGCTGTCAGCAGCCTAAGCATTCTTATAGAAAAGCGACACAAGAGCATGTTGCAATCCCCAATACGCTTAATCGACAGTTTGCAGTAACTCAACCAGATCAAGTGTGGTGTGGCGACGTGACGTATGTTTGGGTCGGTAATCGTTGGGCCTATCTAGCCGTTGTTCTTGACTTATTTTCCCGCAAGCCTATTGGATGGGCCTTGTCATTATCACCAGATAGTGAGCTGACCTGTAAAGCTTTGAAAATGGCATTTGAGTTAAGGGGTAAGCCTGAGAATGTGATATATCACAGCGATCAAGGTTCGCATTACACAAGCTTGAAATTCAGACAATTAATATGGCGTCTTCAGATTGAGCAAAGTATGAGTCGCCGCGGGAATTGTTGGGATAACGCACCAATGGAGCGTTTCTTTAGAAGTTTGAAATCTGAGTGGATACCCGCCAGTGGTTATGGGAATTTTACAGAAGCAGATAAAGAGATCACAAATTACATCACTGGATATTACAGTGAGACAAGACCCCATCAATATAATGGTGGGTTAACGCCAAATGAGTCAGAACGTTTATATTGGAATGACTCTAAAATCGTGGCCAATTTTACTTGACCACTACAGTTGTCACTGTTTAAGTCGTCGTTACGGGCTGCCTTGTAATGTCCACTGTGGAAGGCTGTTGGTTGGAATATTACTTAGGAGAAGGCCCGCTTATCGCGGTGTTCATCCTAAAAACAAATTATTAATCAGTGCAGGAGCAAATATGAAAAAAGTAGTAATGATTGCCATGGCGACGGTCTTACTGGGGATGGGAGGATGCTCTGTAAAGGAAAGGGCAATGAGTGGATTTCAGGTTGTGCCCTTTGATGCGTTCAAAACGAGCGAAAGCAATCCCAATCAGCGTATTTATAAGGAGCCGGGCGTTGACCTGCGCCAGTACAATCAGGTGTTACTCGATCCAATCCAATTTATTCGGCAAGAGAATGGTAAATGGTATCTATTGACCGCCAATGAGCAGAATGAGATTGGTCGTTATTACCATGCTAAGTTCCAAAATGAGTTGATCAAAAATGGTGTCAAGGTTGCTACCGCGCCAGGGCCCGGAGTTATCAGAGTGCAGGCTGCGGTGACAAATTTTGATTTAACTCGACCAGAGCTTAAATTACGCGATCTATTACCTGCGAAGATTGCCATTGATGTGACAAAAGAGGCGATCGGTATGGAGCCTTACTTGCTGAAGGTCGGCAGCATGTCGCAATTGCTCGACTCACAAAGCGGCAAGTTGCTAGTACGAGTATTAGATGCTCGCGAGAGTGATGATACCATCCAAAAAGATTCTCCTATTACAGCAAGCGAATTGGAAAAGATGATTGATAAGTGGGCTGCTGGCCGTGCGAAACAGTTAGCCGACAATTTGGGTAAATAATTCAAGCCGTATGTAATATTTTGGTTTAATACATCCATTATAAAAACAAAACCCCAGTAAAAACTGGGGTTTATTATTTAAGCCTATGCTGGCAAAGGTTAGCCAGCCAAGCATACAAATTATCGCGTTATTTGATAAACGCGAACGCATCACCGTAGAGATGTGCTTCTTCTACACCAATCTCACGGAAGATTTCCCGTGCTGCACCCACCATATCGAAACGGCCGGCGATGTAGATATCGTAGCCATTTAAGCTGACAAAATCTTGTTTGATTTGCGCTAACAGATTAGCGGTTTTGCCTTGCCAATTAGCGGGAGCTTCTTCGATGACTGGGACGAAGTGTAACCAAGGGTGAGCATCGTGCCACTCGCGGGCGATGGTTTCAAAATACATGGCATCTTGGGTGCGACAACCCCAATACAGCATAGTTTCAACCTGTTGGCCGAGGGCGATTTGGTGCTCGATGATACTTTTAATGTAAGAGAAACCTGTGCCGCCAGCGATTAACAGGCGAGGGCGAATGCTTTCGTGACGCAGGTGGGCTTCGCCGCCTGGGGCTTCGATGTCGATAGTGCTGCCATCAAGGGCGCAGGCTTTCAGGCGCTCGACCACTTGCATTGGGTAGCTTTCACTCACAGCGGCGCCAATGTGTAATTCGATCAGCTCGGCGTTTGGCGCTGATGCGATAGAGAAGGGGCGTTTATCTTTTTCACCCATGACAACACATAAGTATTGCCCCGCTTGGAAATCGAAGGCGGTTTCAGGCCTTAACAATACTTGATATACGGCATCGTTAAATGGGTTAACTTTCTCTATCTTACAACGTATGGTTTTCATCAAACTTCCTTTGCACCTTTCTTCAACAGTATGTGTCTAGGTGTCGCTTTAGCGGCCTGTTATTGGCCTATTCTCTTGGCTTAAGCCGATACTTGAGTAATGGCTTAAGCTGAATTATAGGGTTGGGCTGTCGTCTATGCCTAACTCATCCCAGATTGAGTCGATCTTTTGTTTTACTTTTGGATCCATCACGATTGGCGTGCCCCATTCGCGGTTGGTTTCACCTTCCCACTTATTGGTGGCATCGAGTCCCATTTTTGAGCCTAAGCCCGCAACGGGTGAAGCAAAATCGAGGTAGTCGATCGGGGTGTTTTCGATCATCACAGTATCGCGTTTAGGATCCATGCGGGTGGTGATCGCCCAGATCACATCCTGCCAGTCACGGCAGTTCACATCTTCATCCACTATGACAATAAACTTAGTGTACATAAATTGGCGCAGGAAAGACCAAGCGCCCATCATCACCCGTTTTGCATGTCCCGGATATTGTTTGCGAATAGAGATCACTGCCATGCGGTACGAACAGCCCTCAGGTGGCAGATAAAAATCAACGATCTCAGGATATTGCTTACGCAAAATCGGCACAAACACTTCGTTTAATGCAACCCCCAGCATGGCAGGCTCATCCGGTGGACGGCCAGTGTAAGTGCTGTGGTAGATGGCATCTTTACGCTGAGTGATGTGAGTAACGGTAAATACTGGAAACTTATCGGTTTCGTTGTAGTAACCCGTGTGATCGCCGTAGGGCCCTTCTTCCGCCAGTTCCTCAGGATCGATATAGCCTTCGAGGATGATTTCACTGGTGGCGGGCACTTCTAAGTCACAGCTTAATGCCTTACAGACTTCGGTACGTTCACCGCGCAGTAAACCGGCAAAAGCGTATTCGCTCATGGAATCGGGGACTGGGGTGACGGCACCTAGAATGGTCACAGGATCGGCGCCGAGTGCGACCACAACCGGATAACGCTCACCGGGGAATTGTTGTTTAAAATCAGCAAAATCTAACGCGCCGCCACGGTGGGACAACCAGCGCATGATCAGCTTGTTTTTACCCAGTAATTGTTGGCGATAAATGCCTAAATTCTGACGACTCTTACGCGGGCCTTTGGTGATGGTTAAGCCCCAGGTCACTAGTGGTGCGACATCGCCCGGCCAGCAATGCTGAATAGGCAATTTAGTTAAATCGACCTCATCGCCGGTTTTGATGATTTGTTGGCAAGGCGGATTACGCACTGTTTTTGGCGGCATATTCAAGGCTTGCTTGAACATAGGGATCTTAGCGATCGCGTCTTTAAAACCCCGAGGTGGCTCGGGTTCTTTTAAAAAGGCTAACAGTTCACCCACTTCGCGCAGGGCTAATGGGTCGTCTTTGCCGAGTGCCATGGCCACACGTTTTGGCGTACCGAACAGGTTTACCAACACGGGCATGTGATGATTTTTGGGATTTTCAAATAATAGCGCAGGGCCTTGAGCGCGTAATACGCGATCGGCGATCTCTGTCATTTCTAAATGAGGATCAACTGGGTAGCTAATGCGTTTAAGTTCGCCATTGGCTTCTAAGTGATCAATAAAGCTGCGTAAATCCTTAAAACTCATGTGGAAATAGCCTCTGCAGTGAAAATCCATGTGGCGCGCACTATAGCATTTTTCTGTTTTAGGGTTAACCAATTCAGTGATCTTCAAGCTTAGGAAGCGTAAAATGGTTACCAGTAAGTCGCGATAGATCTCGCTTACGCCCTTTATTTCGAGGTTTATATGAATATTCCTGTATGGTTTGCTCAAGAAAAGTGTTTTCAAAGTCAATCACATGGCGCGCATAAGCGGTCGCTAAAGTGCTTGGTTTTATCACTTGCCGTGGGGATCTCACTTTTGGGGGCGCTCAGTGTGCCGACTGTGGCGGTGGCCGGAAATAGAGGCTATTCGGATCAAGACGAACGCCACGGTCATCGTGATAGCCACAGTCGTGGCGACAGTCATTACAACAATCGTCATGACAATTATTACGACAACCGCCATGTGCGCAAAGATAATCGCCATTATCGTCCCTATTATCGACCTTATTACCCTTGGGGTTTAGGACTGGGTTTAGGGCTCGCTACGGGTTGGGGTTCTGGCTGGAATGTCGGTTACGGTGTGAACAGCCAATGGAACAATGATTGGGGCTGGAATACTTCGCGTGACGCTTACGCTCGAAATTACTGGAACTCGCCCTATTCGGGCATAGGATTGTCGATTCCTATGCGCTACGACGATGAACCTGTGGCGATTTCTGCGCCTGTGCGGGTCACAACCAGTATGCAATATTCTGCGAGTGAAGGCCGTATGGTGTCGAGCATGCCTGCAAATATGGCCGGACAAACGACTGGGCAACTGGTGTCGCAAACTAGTAACGTCACTGGTAAAACAGTTGCAACTCCGCGTCCACGCGCACCGCACAGTGTGTCTAGCTTGCCGAGCAATGCTAGGGTTGTGCAGCAGGATGGTCGTACACTTTACGAGTGGCAAGGCACGCTTTACGCCTACGACTGGAACAGTCAAACCTATCAAGAACAGTTAGTCAGATAGATTTACATTACGTAAATGACTGAGAAATTGGAGCCCCTTAGTGGGCTCCAATTTATTTATCATCTTTTATTATCTTTTTATTAGTGAGTTATACCAATCACATTAAATATCTAATCAGTTCAGAGCCTCACAGGCATCTCAATCCAAGGCGCATTGACGCAGAAATGGTATTCCCTTTTAAGTCAATGCAACACGGGAGTGGGATGCCTGTGTGGCTCCCGAAGGGCGGCTGATGTTCACTACATGGCAACGCGCTTTATACTGCGTTTAAGGCTTTCGACAGAGCACCACTATGCCTTCAAGCCTTCGCCTTGTCTAAAGCGCGTTGAACTCCCGCTGAATGAACAGATATTTGATTCGATTGGTATTAGCTAGTTGTCGTTTTATAGCATACCGGAGAAGAGGTTTGAATACTGTTAGAAATCAGGCTGCCCAAAATCAGCATAAGGGCGCCAGTACATTATGGGTGTTACTTGCCTTAGCACTCGGAACATTCGCTTTAGGCACCACAGAATTTGCTTCCATGACCTTAGTGCCTTATATCGCGAGCGATTTAGGGGTAGAGGTTGCCCATGTGAGTTATGCCATTAGTGCCTATGCGCTGGGGGTTGTGGTCGGTTCGCCGATTATCATGGTGCTGGCCGTTAGGGTCAGACGGCGAACACTCTTGATTGCTCTAGCTGCCTTAATGGCGGTGGCCAATGGCTTAAGTGCGTTAGCGCCATCATTGAATTGGCTAATCTTTTTCCGTTTTCTCAGCGGCTTGCCCCACGGTGCCTATTTTGGTGTGGCTATGTTGCTCGCCGCCTCTTTAGTGCCGCCAGAAATGAAGGCCCGCGCCGTATCGCGGGTGATTATTGGCCTTACGCTGGCGACGATTATCGGTGTGCCGTTTGCGACTTGGATGGGGCAAACTGTGGGCTGGCGCTCGGGCATTGGCATAGTGGCAATTCTGGCGACCATTACCGCGATAATGGTGTATTTTTTAGCACCTAATCAAGCCGTGCCCGCTGATGCGAGTCCCAAAAAAGAGCTACAAACCCTTAAAAATCGTGAAGTCTGGCTGACGCTCGGTATCGCGGCCATTGGCTTTGGCGGTATCTTCTGCGTGTATACCTATCTGGCTGAAACCTTAATCCAAGTGACACAAGTCGAGCCGTTTAAGATCCCAATCATGATGGCAGTATTTGGTATTGGCGCAACATTGGGCACCTTAGTTTGCGGTTGGGCGGCGGATAAGTCGGCCTTAGCGGCGGCGTTTTGGTCGTTAGTGTTAAGCACTGTGGTGTTGGCGATTTACCCGAGTTTGACCGGACATTACTGGGCGCTGATGCCCGTGGTATTTTTTGTCGGTTGTGGGTTAGGGCTCGCCACTATTGTGCAAGCCAGATTGATGGATGTGGCGCCCGATGGGCAAGCCATGACAGGCGCTTTAGTGCAATGCGCCTTTAATCTTGCCAATGCAATTGGCCCTTGGGTGGGCAGTTTAGTGATCCTGTCTGGACAAGGCATTGCCGCAACAGGTTATGCGGCGTCTTTGTTGTCATTGGGAGGACTGCTGATGTGGTGGTTGACCCACAGAGAAAGCCGTCGCGTCGTTACCCTAAATACAGCGAACTGCGCCGACTAGCGAGTGCTAAGAAAGAGACGCAGTGGTCATATTTTGCGTCTCGAATCCGCACATTTAGCCCCTTTGTATGGTGATATCGGCGATATAACCATGCTCTGTGACAACTAAGGCTTGCTTGAGCATGCCCGCCGCTTCATCGGCGGACATAAAGCTTGAGGTATCTAAAGCCTTACCGCTACTGGGCCAAAAGCCTGTGTCCATGCCACCGGGATACACGGCAATCAACTTCATTGGGCTTTGTTTAAGCTCTAATCGCACCGACTCGATAAATCCCCGCACCGCCCATTTTGCCGCGCAGTAAGTGGATTCTCCCGCCTTGGCGGCCAGTGCTGCGGTGGACATGACCACAACCACAGTGACTGCTTGATCCTTATAGCGTTTCACTAATTCCCGCACTAACAAAATCGTCGAGGTGACATTGTTATTGAGCAGGCTTTGGATATCGCTCGCCCCTTGGGTTTCAATCGCTCCAAAGTAGCCGCTGCCCGCGCAGTGGATCACGGTTTTAGGGGCTTGTGTTAGGCCATCGAACAGGGCTTCGAGACTCGATTCACTGGCGAGATCGGCGGTGATAGCAGCGATCGTTTTGTTGGAGAAGGGCGTTAATGCATTGGCGACGGTTTGCAGGCGCTCGGCATGGCGGCCTGTGAGTGTCAGTGCTTCATTCTCTTTGGCGTAGAGCGATGCGAGCGCCGCGCCTAAACCACTGCTGGCGCCGGTAATTAATATCATAGTGACCTCGGTTAATGCTGTCTTGGCTTGAAAACCGCATTTTAAATTTAAGTGCGCTTCAATTCATGGGAAGGCGAGCGGTTAGATTAAGGTAAATAGCGGCTGATCGAATGCCACTTCATCGCCGTCTTTGGCCCAAATAGCGCTGACCACGCCATCGCGCTCGGCTTGGATGGGATTCATCATTCTCATCGCTTCGATAATGCAGACAACTTCACCTTGGCTCACACGTTGACCGACTTTAACCAGCGGCACATCATCGAGTTCTGCCGCCGCGTAAAAAGTGCCGACCATAGGTGAGACTTGCACAAAACCTTCTGTACTTGGCGAAATGCCTGTTTGCTTTGCCTGTTCATTCAAAGGCGCCACAGGTGCTCTGGGGATCGCTTGCTGTGATTGCACATTGGCTGGCATAGGGCTGTAGCGGGTGATGCGAATTGATTCTTCACCTTCAGTGATCGCCAGTTCTGCTATGTCAGATTCTTGTACTAACTCAATGAGTTTTTTAATTTTACGAAGATCCATTGCCATTTATCTGCCCTTGCAAAGCACGCTATTGAATGGGATTACTGTGGCTGGTTGAGCCGCTTAATGGCCGCCGCCAGTGCAAACTCATAACCCTGTGAACCAAAACCGCAAATCACGCCTATCGCCTTATCGGAAAAATAGGAATGGTGGCGAAAGGCTTCACGGGCGTGCACATTGGATAAATGCACTTCAAAGAACGGAATTGCCACGCCAAGCAGGGCATCACGCAGGGCGACGCTGGTATGGGTAAAGGCGGCGGGATTGATAATAATCATCTGGGCATCAGTCGCATGAATCGCATTGATTAGCTCAAATTCGGCGTTGGACTGAATATGTTCGAGCTCAACTCCCGCCAATTTTGCCTGCTGGTTTAACTCCGCCACTATGTCGGCTAAGGTTTGATGACCGTAAACGCTGGGCTCGCGGCGGCCTAAGAGGTTGAGATTGGGGCCATTGACGAGCAAAATTTTGTGACTCATTGCGCTTTCCTTTACGACATGCCTTGGGATTAATGCTGGGATTAAAGTTGGAAAAATTTATTTCAGTTTTCTACATAGGCCACTAACTTAACCTGTTCAAATCGATTTTGCATTATCCGTTAGTCGATTGTGTGCGAGCTGATCATGTGCGAGCCGATTATACCTTTGAAATCCTGTGCCATTGTTGGCTGGGTTCAATTGCGGTTATTTCTCTGGTACTGGGTTAGCAATTGCCTAAGTTGGCTGTCAGTTGAGTTAATTGTCATCTAAGTTAACTGTCACCTAAGTTAATAGTCACTCTTCTGTTGGCGCATGGCCTTAGTGGCACCTTTTTGTTTCTTGGTTTCTAATCGCCGCGTTTGGCTGCCTTTAGTGGCGCGGGTGGGGATGCGTTTTTTCTGCACTTCACCGACACTGGCAACCAAGGCGATAAATTGCTCCAACGCCGTTTGGCGGTTGGCATCTTGGCTGCGACTCGCTTGGCATTTGATAATGATTTTGCCGCTTTTAGTGATGCGGTGATCCGCCTTGTTGAGCAAGCGTTCTTGGTAAAACTCGGGTAATGATGAGCTTTTAATATCGAAAATCAGCTGCGCAGCGGTGGACACTTTATTTAAGTGCTGGCCGCCTGCACCACTCGAACGGATAAATTGCCACTCGATTTCATTTTCCTGAAGTTCCACACGGTTTGAGATTTTTATCATGGCAAACTTAGGCATTTTTCAGCATGGATTGAGAAGCCATCAATAATGACTTATGGCTTTCCAATAGATTTGTTATCATCGGGCGCATTCTTTGCCGCTGCATTGGCTAAAGCCATTGCCTGCAAAAGTGTTCTCGATTCGGAGTGCCTCTATGTTATGCCAAATCCCCGATATTGCTAAGGGTGTTATCAGTCTTTTTGCCAGTGGCCGACTATCCTCCACCGATTATCGGACCCGTTTACAGCCAGCGATTAAGAGTTATCGTAAGGATTGGGGCCAAGTTTGCCTGTATATTGAGGCGGATGTGTTACTCGAAGGCTGGGAATTTGAGTCGCTGACCGGTAGTGGTGAAGTCCAGTTACCGAATTTTGAAGCCTTAGTGTTTGTGGGCGGCCCTGATTGGGTGGGAAATGCGGTGCGCTTACTCGGGCCTTTTATGCAGGGCGAAGTGGCTTGGTTTCCACTCGAACAGAAAGCCAAAGCGATTGCTTGGATCACTAAGCGTTCGAATATTTAATGGTCTAATTTAGGCCATATTTACAAGGAATTAAGTATGTCATTATTGAAATCGCGCTCTTTTTCTTCACTGACAGTTTCTAAGGTCAGTGCGATTGCGTTAGTGTTGGCATTTACCGCTGGACTGAGTGCCTGCGCGCCAGAAGTGGGCAGTGATGCTTGGTGTAAACAGATGAAAAATAAGCCGTCTGGCGATTGGACTGCTAACGAAGCCGCTGATTATGCTAAGCACTGTGTATTTAAATAAGTGCTGTGCATTTAAATAAGCACTGAGTGTTTAAGTCAGCGTTAGCCTTTAGAGATCACAGCTTGAAAGACTTTGCTTGCGAGCTGTGAACTTATGTTTATCATACGGGTCAGATGTTCCGTTATCCTTTATTTGCTATAGGTGATATTTGAATTCTACCGCTAAGCCATTTTTTACTCGAATGGTGACCCTACTGATAGCCATTATCGTGCTGCAATTTGCTGGCGCGAATATGGGTGCGCATCAGTTACATGCGGGCAATGGTGCGGAAGAAGCTGAGAATCATCCCCATCTGCAATTTAGCGCTCAAGTGACCACTTTGGCCCAATGTGTCGATTGCGTTTGTCCAAGCGAGCAAGCCTTAGGCTTTGCGGACTCCACGGGTGTCACCAGTAATCACACGGGAGAAAACCAAAGCAGCGGATTTCATTCCCACTTAGTGAAAACCACTGAAATACAAGATTTTGACCTATGCCTCGACTGCCAATGCCATGGCGGTCATGTGGCGTTGTTATCTCAGGCAGTGAGTCAGCCTGTACAGGCGTTAGAAAGCGTCTATCTGCCTACCGATGTATCCTATTTTCCGCCTGAAAATTTACCTAAATACCGCCCTCCTATCGCTTAATTCTCTAATATTCGGCTTATTTCTCGGCCTAGGACGATTGATTCATCTGATTGGATCTCATTCTATTTTGCCGCGTGATAAGCCCGTTATGTTCATCCCCCAAAAGATACGCTTGAACTGATGCTCGCAGCGTTAACTGTTGGAGCCGTCATTGGCTTTTTAGCCGCGCACTGTATTGCTTGGCGGGATGATTCGATCGGCGCTTATTTGCCATGCCCAGAACGATATGATTGCTTTGCATTGAGCTATTTAAATGAAGCTCACATCTAGCCGTTTCGCTTTGGGCGCAAAAGTCAGCCGATCCACATTCGATATTGTTAGGATTTGCGATGAAAAAAACGATTCTCGCCCGTACGTTAGTTTGTCTGTTTAGATCGGGCTTGTTTAGCTGCGGATTAGTATTGGCCGCCGGATTGGTAGCCTTTGCCCTCGCGGCAGAAAATGACTCTCTTGAAGTCAATGTCCTTGAAGTCAAGGTCCTTGAAACCAAAGCCTCTGAAGCTAATGCCCCTGAAATCAAAGCCGCTGAAGTTGAGGCATTTAAGGCGCAATCACTGGGCTTACCCGCCAAAGAAACCGACACGGCACATGTCAACTTTGGCCTATGGTTGCCTGAGTTACTCACACAGTTCAATCAGTTACCTGAAGTTCAGGCACAGCTTGTAAGGCAGCAACAGGCCAAACTGGCCATTCAGGCGGCAGATCGCGCTGTGTATAACCCAGAACTTGGGCTTAATTATCAAAATGCTGATACAGATGCTTATAGCTTAGGGCTGAGTCAAACCCTCGATTGGGGTGACAAGCGCGGCGTGGCGACACAGCGTGCCGAGCTTGAAGCGCAAATCCTTTTAGCGGACATAGGGTTAGAGCGTAGCCAAATGTTGGCCGAACGCTTACTGGCGTTGGCAGAACAGGCGCAAAGCCGTAAGGCGCTGACCTTTGCCGAGCAGCAATTAAGGTTTACCAAGGCGCAGCTCAATATTGCTGAGCAGCGATTGGCGGCGGGGGATTTGTCCAACGTCGAGCTGCAATTGATACAACTCGAAGTCGCCTCTAATACTGCCGACTACGCCTTAGCCGAGCAGGTGGCCTTAGTGGCCGATGGCAAAGTAATTGAATTACTTGGGGATAATAATTTCGCTTTTAGTGAGTTTATCAAGGAGATCCATTTCTTTGTGACTCAGGCTAAGCAAGCGCCAGCGGCCGAGTTGGGCACCTCTAAATCAGCCTTGCCAGCACTGGCGAGTGCTTATCAGCAAGTGCTGCTCGCCAGAGTTAATGTCATGCAAGTCAAAGCGGAAGCTTCAGCTGACCCGACTATTAGCCTAGGCGCTGAAAAGGAGGGCACGGACAATAAGCTCGGTGTCGGCGTGTCGATTCCTCTACAAGTTCGCAATAACTACAGTGAGTTACAAGCAGTGGCCGATAAGGGCATCGCTATCGCGGAGCAAGGCTATCTTGCCCGTGAGCGAGTGCTTACCGCTAAGCAGAAACAATTCCTCTATGCGTTACCGCGTTTACTTGAACGTTACCAAGACTGGCGTGAGTTAGTGCAAGTGTCAGGTGCTAAAGCCGCTAAATCCTTAAGCCAACAATGGCAGGCGGGGGATGTGAGTACTAGCGAGTACTTACAGAGCCGTCGTCAGTTAGCCGCCAGTTATTTGGTGGGCTTAAACCTAGAAACGGCTATCTATCAAAGTTGGTTAACTTGGATGGGCGAAAGCGGCCAGCTTATGCCTTTTATCGAAAAGCTCATTATAGAAAAGCTAAATGCAGCACCTTCGATAACATCTAATGCCGCCGCACGCACAGTAAACCCATGAGGTCACAATAATGAATTCAAATACTCACTACGAAAATATCCTTCAACTGGATGCTGTAACGACGCCTGAAAAGCGTCGGTTTAACCTATCAAAAATTGCGCTCGCATTATTCGTGCTGAGCACGCTGGCATTTCTCGCTCAGCCTGTATTGGCTGGCGGTGATCACGCACCCGTCGTTAAGGAAAGCGGCGATTCGGTAACGCAAACGGCGCCGACGGATGAACACGGCGAACAGGCGTTGAAATTGACCGAAGCGCAGCAAGCCTTGGCGGGGATTAGCTTGTTACCTCTGTCGAGCGATAGCTTGAACCTCGCCAATTTGAATCTCGATATTAGGGCGACGGCGACCTTAGTGGTGGATCGCGATCGAACCGCGACCCTTGCGCCGCAGCTCGATGTGCGTGTGTTGGCGCGCCATGTAGTGCCGGGACAAGAAGTGAAAAAAGGTGAGCCTTTACTTACCTTGGGTGGCGCAGCCGTTGCGCAGGCACAGGCGGACTACATTAATGCCGCTGCCGAATGGAGCCGAGTCAAACGCATGAGTGAAGGTGCGGTTAGCGTCAGTCGGCGGATGCAGGCGCAGGTGGATGCCGAACTTAAACGGGCGATTTTAGAGGCAATTAAGATGACGCCCGCGCAAATTCGTGCACTGGAATCGACGCCCGAAGCCATAGGCAGTTATCAACTCTTAGCGCCAATTGGCGGCCGAGTGCAGCAGGATATCGCCATGCTAGGTCAAGTTTTTAGCGCGGGCACGCCCTTAATGCAACTGACCGATGAATCCTATTTATGGGTTGAGGCGCAGTTAACCCCAACTCAAACTACGCATATCCAGGTTGGCAGTTCAGCTTTAGTGCAAGTAGGGGATAAGACGTTGGCAGGTAAGATTATCGGTCGCTCCCATGAACTCGACAGCGTAACGCGCACCGAGCAAGTGCTGGTGAGTATGCACAATCCTGATCATGTGTTGCATGCGGGGCAATTTGCTGAACTCTATTTTGCTGGCTCTACTACCGATCCAAACGGCAGTGGCATAGTGCTGCCCGATGCGGCGTTGACCCGTGGCGGCGATGGCGATTGGCAGATTTTTATTCAAGATGAGGATGGCTTCGAGTCCATTGAGGTAGAAGTGGTGCAGCGTCAACGTGGTCTGAGTCTAGTGCGTGGACCTGAGCTTGAAAAAGCCCAACAGGCACAGCTCAAGGTTGTGGTGGCTGGCGCGTTCTTCTTGGCATCCGAGCAGGCGAAAGCGGGCTTTGATATTCACGCCCACTAATATGAGCGCCCTCATTTTGGAGATTTTCTATGTTGCAAAAGTTAATCGAAGCCGCGATTAAAAATCGGCTGTTAGTGGTATTGGCTCTGCTCGCCGTGATTGTGGGCTGTGTGGCCATGCTGCCAAAGTTGAATCTCGATGCCTTTCCTGATGTGACGAACGTGCAAGTGACCATCAATACTGCGGCCGAAGGCTTAGCCGCTGAAGAGGTGGAAAAACTTATCAGTTATCCGGTGGAATCGGCCATGTACGCCTTGCCAGCCGTGACTGAGGTGCGCTCGTTATCGCGTACTGGCTTGTCGATTGTGACTGTGGTATTTGCTGAGGGGACAGATATTTACTTCGCCCGTCAGCAAGTGTTTGAACAGTTACAGGCGGCGCGGGAGATGATCCCAAGCGGCGTCGGAGTGCCGGAAATCGGCCCCAATACCTCGGGATTAGGGCAGATTTATCAGTATATTCTGCGTGCAGAACCTAACTCTGGCATTAATGCCGCCGAGCTGCGTAGCTTAAATGATTATCTGGTGAAGTTGATATTGATGCCCGTGGGCGGCGTGACAGAAGTCTTGTCTTTTGGTGGCGATGTGCGCCAATACCAAGTGCAGGTCGACCCGAATAAACTGCGTGCCTATGGCTTGTCGATGGCGCAAGTTACCGAGGCATTAGAGAGCAATAACCGTAACGCTGGCGGTTGGTTTATGGACCAAGGCCAAGAGCAACTTGTGGTGCGCGGCTATGGCATGTTGCCCGCAGGAGACGCTGGATTAACGGCGATCGCGCAGATCCCTCTGACCGAAGCCAGCGGCACGCCAGTGCGTATTGGCGATATCGCTCAGGTGGATTTCGGCAGCGAGATCCGTGTCGGGGCTGTGACTATGACGCGCCGCGATGAATCTGGCCAAGTGCAAAATCTAGGTGAAGTGGTGGCTGGTGTCGTGCTCAAACGCATGGGGGCAAACACTAAGGCGACGATTGACGATATTGGTGCGCGGGTGAGCCTTATTGAGCAGGCATTGCCCGATGGCGTGTCCTTTGAGGTGTTTTACGACCAAGCGGATCTGGTCGATAAGGCTGTGACCACAGTGCGCGATGCGCTGCTAATGGCCTTTGTGTTTATCGTGGTGATCTTGGCGTTGTTCCTCGTCAATATCCGCGCGACCTTGTTGGTGTTGCTGTCGATTCCTGTGTCTATCGGGCTCGCGCTTATGGTGATGTCCTATTATGGTCTGTCGGCAAACCTGATGTCGCTCGGCGGCTTAGCAGTGGCGATTGGTATGTTAGTCGATGGCTCTGTGGTGATGGTAGAGAATATTTTCAAACACTTAACCCAACCGGATCGCCGCCATTTACCTGAGGCGAGGGCGCGTGCCGATGGTGAGGACGATCCCTATCACAGTGAGGAGGATGGTGCTAAAGCCAGTGGGGATGTCAGCGAATCGAATATGGTTATTCGGATCATGCTCGCGGCAAAAGAGGTGTGTAGTCCAATCTTCTTCGCCACCGCCATTATTATCGTCGTATTTGCACCGTTATTTGCCCTCGAAGGCGTTGAAGGCAAACTGTTCCAGCCGATGGCGGTCAGTATCATTTTGGCTATGATATCGGCGCTGCTGGTGGCGCTGATTGCCGTGCCAGCCCTTGCCGTGTATCTGTTCAAGCGCGGTGTGGTGCTTAAACAAAGTGTGATTTTAGCGCCGCTGGATGCCGCTTATCGCAAGTTACTGACGGCAACGCTTGCTAGGCCAAAGGTGGTGATGCTCAGCGCCTTGGTGATGTTCGGCTTGAGTCTATTATTGCTACCAAGGCTGGGTACCGAATTTGTGCCTGAACTGGAGGAAGGCACGATTAACTTAAGGGTGACGCTGGCACCAACGGCGAGTTTAGGCACTTCGCTCCAAGTCGCACCTAAGCTTGAGGCTATTTTGCTAGCATTTCCCGAGGTGGAATATGCCTTGAGCCGCATTGGTGCGCCTGAACTGGGCGGCGATCCCGAGCCTGTGAGTAATATAGAAGTCTATATTGGCTTGAAACCGATAGCAGAGTGGCAGTCGGCAAGCTCGCGCTTGGAACTGCAACGCTTGATGGAGGAAAAGCTCAGTGTGTTCCCTGGACTCTTGTTGACCTTTTCGCAGCCGATTGCGACTCGGGTAGATGAATTACTTTCGGGGGTAAAAGCCCAGCTAGCGATTAAAATCTTCGGCCCTGATTTAGCGGTATTGTCACAGAAAGGCCAAGCACTTACCGATCTCGTTGCGAAAATCCCCGGTGCCGTGGATGTGTCGCTTGAGCAAGTGAGCGGCGAGGCGCAATTGGTCGTGCGCCCCAAACGCGAGCTATTGGCGCGTTACGGCATCAGTGTCGATCAAGTGATGAGCCTCGTCAGCCAAGGTATTGGCGGCGCGAGTGCAGGGCAAGTGATCGATGGCAATGCCAGATACGACATCAATGTGCGACTCGCGGCCGAATTTCGCCAAAGCCCTGATGCGATTAAAGACTTATTACTCAGTGGTACAAATGGCGCCACAGTGCGCTTAGGGGAAGTCGCCAGCGTCGAAGTGGAAATGGCGCCGCCGAATATTCGCCGTGACGATGTGCAGCGCCGTGTTGTGGTGCAGGCCAACGTGGCGGGACGCGATATGGGCTCGGTTGTAAAAGATATTTATGCTCTAGTGCCAAAGGCGGATTTGCCTGCGGGATATACAGTGATCATTGGCGGCCAATATGAGAATCAGCAGCGAGCGCAGCAAAAGTTGATGCTAGTGGTGCCGATTTCTATCGCTTTGATTGCCTTGTTGTTGTACTTCTCCTTTGGTTCATTCAAGCAAGTGTTGCTCATCATGGCGAACGTGCCCTTAGCTTTAATTGGCGGCATAGTGGCCCTGTATGTCAGTGGTACTTATTTGTCAGTGCCTAGCTCTATTGGCTTTATCACTCTATTTGGGGTAGCGGTGCTCAACGGTGTGGTGCTGGTGGATTCGATTAATCAGCGCAGGCAAAGCGGCGAAGCACTCTATGATTGTGTTTATGAGGGCACAGTGGGGCGTTTACGGCCGGTATTGATGACGGCACTCACCTCGGCCTTAGGCTTGATCCCGATTTTATTATCATCGGGTGTTGGCAGTGAGATCCAAAAGCCCTTGGCAGTGGTGATTATCGGTGGCTTGTTTAGCTCGACGGCGCTGACCTTACTCGTCTTGCCGACCTTGTATCGCTGGCTATATCGCGGCGATAAGCGCATTGATGAGCTTGATTCGCTACAGATTAGCCACAGGTAAGCCGTCATCGTGGGCAATAACTTGTTATGTTTCGGGTTATTGCCTTCGTTGTAGACAGGGTTATCACATTGACTAAAACTCTAAAAATCAGTGAGCTAAAGAGTGATAGATGGGCTAGTCTTAGAGTCGACATTAAGGACATTCATTTCTGGAGAACATTATGATTGCGGTAATTTTTGAAGTCATCCCGACAAAGGAAGGGAAGGAAGAGTATCTGCACGTGGCGGCTGAAATGCGCCAATATTTAGAAGGCCGCAAGGGATTGATTTCGATCGAACGTTTTCAGAGCCTAACCGACGATGGCAAAGTACTGAGCCTGTCGTTCTGGGAGGACCAAGCTTCCATCACCCAATGGCGTAATCAGATGGCCCACAGCATTGCTGAGCAAACGGGTATAGTGCCCTGTTTGTTTAACTCTTATCGCATTCGGGTGGCAGAAGTAGTGCAAGATTACAGTGAAACTGTGCATGTTGAAGCTGAGTAATCACTTATCTCGCTGATGTAAAAAACAAAACCCATCTCTAGAGATGGGTTTTTTATGCGTGACACTCAAGTTTGAGATTATTTTTCTTGTTGAGCTTTCAATAGATCGCGGATTTCAGACAGCAACTCTTCTTCTTTGGTCGGTGCTGGTGGCGCTTTAGGCGCATCTTCTTCCTTGCGTTTTAGGGTGTTAATGGCTTTTAAACCCATAAAAATGGCGAAGGCGATAATCGTAAAGTCGATAATAGTCTGAATGAATTTGCCATAGGCAATGACCACAGAAGGCGCATCGCCTTGAGCTGCCTGTAGCACTATGCTCAAATCACTAAAATTCACGCCGCCTAGGATGATGCCAATTGGTGGCATGATGACATCGGCCACGAAGGACGAGACGATTTTGCCGAATGCGGCACCTATGATAATACCAACGGCCATGTCGATCACATTGCCACGGGACGCAAAAGCCTTGAACTCTTTAATTAAGCTCATTAGGTTTCCTCCAAAATTGAGATTAAATGTTAAATTTTATTGTGCAAACTGTATCAGGAAAACCTAAGGTCTTTTGCAGCCTGTTACCTTGCCAAGCTTATAGGGGCTTATGGATTAAGGCAATTCTGACATAGAGGATTTATCCTCAAGGCAATGATTTACACTTTACAAAGTAACAATTGTTACTGTTTGGGGTATTCGATTTATTCATCTAGATCGGCATGGCCGATAAAATCAGGGACTTCTAAGACTTGCGATCCCCAACGTTTAAATAGGGAGCTATAGATGAATTCGATAAAGACGCGGTATTTTCGCGGTAGATACGCCCGCTGTGGATAGCTAAGCACTACCTTAGTTTGCACCATTGGATAGTCATCTAGTAGCGGGATTAAATCGCCCTTTTCTAATGCGACTTGGGCTATGATGGACGGCACCGCTGTGATCCCAAGCCCCGCAATGGCGGCCTCGCGAGCGAGGGTGACATTGTTTACCGTCAGTTGAGTCTTGGGCTCGGCGACAATCCAAGTTTTACCATCGAATAATTTCCACGCACCTTCGATATGCGCCGACTGCAAGCGAATCGCTTTATGTTTGGCTAAGTCCTGTGGCACCTTGGGCGTTCCATGGGCAGCTAAATAAGCTGGGCTTGCCATGAGCGATTTATGGGCGTTGACTAAGGCATAGCTTTGCAGGCGAGTGTCACCCGAATCGGCAATTTGAAATAACAGATCGATGCCTTCTTCTATTACATCGACCTTACGGTTGGTGAGTTCAGCCTCTATGGTGATTTCGGGATAAAGCGTTAAAAACTGCGCGAAAATAGGCCCTAAAAACAATTGGCCTAATTCAATTGGGCAGACAATTTTTAGATTGCCTTTAATCAATTGCTGTTGGGCGCTGAGCTGATTTTCAGCGCTCTGCAGATCGGTGAGGATCTTATTGATCCTGTTGTAATAACTCGATCCTGCTTCGGTGAGTTTTAGGGCTCTGGTGGTGCGAAACAGCAGTTGTGTGCCGGTATCGGCTTCGAGCTCGGCTATCTTGCGACTGACGGTTGCCTTAGTGAGCCCAAGGGCTTTGGCGGCACCCGTAAAGCTGCCTTGCTCGACCACTTGAGCGAAAATTTGCACGCGATTGAGATCCATCATTGTTACACCTGTGAAACAGTGGGTTAATTTTTTACTGACTAATAAACTTAGTGAGACAGTAGTACACTAGATATCACTAATCAAGGAGTCATTCATGTCCAAAAGTAAACTCATTATCGCCGTTCCACTGTTACTCGCTGCAGTTGCGGGAGGCGGTTATTACTGGTGGACACAGGTACGTTTTATCGAAACCACTGATAACGCTTATGTTGAGGCCGATATTTCCCATATCAGCGTGAAAGTACCCGGCTACGTTGTGTTAAGCGATGTAACCGATAACCAGCATGTGCAAAAGGGTGAGTTATTAGCTCAGCTAGAAGATAACCAGTTTAGTGCCAAAGTGAGTCAAGCCGAAGCCTCACAGGCGAGTGCGAAGGCGGACTTGCAAACCTTAGCTGCAAAGGTGGAGTTGCAACGGGCGTTAATCACTCAAGCCAGCGCAGGCGTGGTGGCGGCAAAGGCCGATAAAATACGGGCACAACAACAATTGAGCCGTTCAAAAAAGCTTAAAGTCAGTAATTACAGCTCCCAAGATGATGTCGACCAACTACAGGCAGGATTTGATTCTGCCGCCGCCCGTCTCGATGAAGCCAAAGCCGTGTTAGTGGCAAAGCAACGTGAGTTAGCGGTTTTTAATGCCCAATTAGATCAGGCGGGCTCAGTAGTAGAGCAGGCCGATGCGACTTTAGAACTGGCGAAAATTCAATTAAATGATACCCGTGTGACCGCACCTTTTTCTGGGGTGATTGGTAAACGTGGCGCTATGGTGGGGCAGTACGTGCAACCCGGCCAAGCACTCTACAGTTTGGTTCCGGATGGGGCAGTGTGGATCACGGCGAACTTTAAAGAGACCCAGATCCAACATATGCAACCAGGACAGTCGGTGCAGGTCAGTCTCGATGCGTTTCCCGACAAAACCTTTATAGGTGTTATCGATAGTCTGTCACCGGCGTCCGGAGCCAAATTCAGTCTACTGCCTGCGGAAAACGCCACAGGTAACTTCACTAAAATCGTGCAGCGTATTCCAGTGCGTATTCGCTTAGATTTGTCTGAGGCAGAAACACACATGCTACCGGGCTTAAGTGCAGTCGTAAAAGTGGATACGGCATCTGAGCCATCAATATCGGCAATCGCTGCAAATACAGGTCGTTAGTATGAGCGCAACTGGCTCTATCACTGCGTCTGCCGATATGGAGGCGCAGGGCATCAGTGTACCTAAAAAGCCTACCGATTATGAGCGTGGCAGTCGCCGCTCATGGATCGCGGTATTTGGTGGGTTGATCGGCGCCTTTATGGCGATCCTCGATATTCAAATCACCAATGCATCGATGAAGGAGATTCAAGGCAGTCTTGGGGCAACGCTCGAAGAAGGCAGCTGGATTTCAACCGCGTATCTGGTGGCTGAGATGATCGCGATCCCGCTCTCTGGCTGGCTCAGTACGGGATTGTCGGTCAGGCGTTATCTGTTATGGACCACGGCTGCTTTTATCTTTGCTTCTGTGCTTTGCTCAATCGCGTGGAACTTAGAGGCCATGATCGCCTTTCGGGCGCTACAGGGTTTCTTTGGTGGCGCACTAATTCCGCTGGCCTTTAGGCTTATTCTTGAGTTTTTACCCGATAACAAACGTGCCGTCGGCATGGCGTTATTTGGCGTGACGGCGACTTTTGCGCCTTCAATCGGCCCGACCTTAGGCGGTTGGCTGACCGAGCAATTTAGCTGGCATTATCTGTTTTATATCAATGTGCCACCGGGTTTGTTGGTGATGGCCATGTTGGCCTACGGTTTAGAGAAGCAGTCGGTCGTTTGGGATAAGCTGAAGAATGTCGATCTGGCGGGCATAGTCACTATGGCGCTAGGGATGGGTTGCCTTGAAGTGGTGCTCGAAGAAGGTAACCGCAAGGACTGGTTTGGTTCAGAACTCATTCGTAATCTGGCCATTATTGCCGTCGTGAATCTGGTGTTGTTTGTTTGGATCCAGCTAAGGCGTAAAGAGCCGTTAGTGAATTTGCGCCTGCTCGGTAAGCGTGATTTTGTGCTCTCTACTGTGGCGTACTTTTTACTGGGCATGGCATTATTCGGCGCTATTTATTTGATCCCACTTTATCTATCACAAGTCCATGATTACACACCGTTAGAGATTGGTGGCGTGATTATGTGGATGGGATTTCCGCAGCTATTGGTCTTGCCCTTAGTGCCGAAATTGATGGAGCGCTTCGATAGTCGTTATCTCGCTGCTTTTGGCTTTTTAATGTTCGCCATTAGCTATTACATGAATAGCCAGATGACCGCAGATTATGCCGGACCGCAGATGATCGCTTCGCAAGTCGTGCGGGCCTTAGGTCAGCCTTTTATTCTGGTGCCTATTGGTATGCTTGCGACTATGCATTTAAAACCCCATGAAAATGCCTCGGCATCGACGGTATTAAACGTGATGCGTAACTTAGGTGGTGCTTTTGGTATCGCGCTGGTGGCGACCCTGACTGACACTTTGTCGCGCGGGCATTTGGCTCATATTAAGGAATCTTTACCCGCAGTGAGCACGCAAGCACAGGATTATTTAACCCAAAGCGCAAGTATGTTGCAGGCGGGAGGTTCTGATCCCTATACCGCCGCCGCGCAGGCGAAAGCCTTGCTGGGCAAAACCATGAGTCAGCAAGCTTATATTCAGGCCTATAACGATGTGTTTTACATCATGGGCGCTCTGCTACTCATCGCCGTATTCGCTGTGCTGCTGATCCGTAAACCGACAGGGCCTGTGGCCCACGATGCCATGGTCGAGTAATAACGTTTTTCGTTATCCTATTGTCGCCATAGATTTCCCCAGATCTATTGGTTTGTGCAACAGCTTTGCGCCTTAGTCCTCGCGGATTAAGGTGCTTTTTTATGGTCTTTATGCTGTGGTAGACTCAAAGCTCTTTTTCGATGATTTGTAGAGGGATATCGTTTGCAGTGGCAAAATCTTACATTTAATCAATTAAATGCCAATAGGCTATATGACATATTGAAGCTAAGAGTCGATGTGTTTGTGGTAGAGCAGGCCTGCGCTTATCCTGAGCTTGACGATAAGGATAGGCATCCAGAAACCCAGCATTTGATCGGTTTATCGCCAGACGGGGAACTGCTTGCCTACGCGCGTATTTTACCGCCGGGGTTGAGTTATCCAGAGGCGAGTATCGGCCGTGTGGTGGTATCGCCTGCGGGACGAGGCAAAGGGCTAGCCATGCCTTTAATGCAGCACGCCATCGAATCGGCACTGACGACTTGGCCCAATGCGGGGATCCAAATTGGCGCCCAAGATTACCTCAAAGCTTTCTATCAAAAACTCGGCTTTGTCGCCTGCTCTGAGATGTACTTAGAAGATGGTATTCCCCATTTAGATATGCGCTACCAATCAGCATAAGCGGCTATCAATATGAGTTATCTACATCAATTATCAACATAAGCGATCAACAAAAGCTTGGCACATAAACATTCAACATTAAGCCAATAAGGGACCGAGATGTCGACTTCAACGGACTATAGAATCAATCAACAGCAAATTGCCTGCGTGGCGAGTTTTCTGGCTAAAGAGGGCAAAACCGAAGCGTTGATCGCGGCGCTCGCGAGCCTTATTCCTGATACGCGCCGCGAAGCGGGTTGTATTCGTTACGAACTCAATGTGAGCCGTGATGAACCACGCCGTGTGACGTTTGTAGAGAAGTTTGTCGATATTGCCGCCTTTGATGAGCACTGCGCTAAAGATGCAATTCAACACTATTTCCATCAAGTTATGCCCGAATTAGTCGAGTCATACCATGTGGAAACCTATCATCAAGTCATCGTTTAAGTTTTTACCGTTATATCGCTTAATAAAGCTATATCGTCAGCAGAAGGTATTAATTTACATTGGTTTTGCAGTTTATAGCATTGTATCAGGAGATTTTATTGGTTAGCTTATTTCTTTACGCTGCAACAACAAATTGTCAAACAATAATTAACTCATGGATGTATACAATGCTAAAAAAATGGACAATGACACTTATCCCCCTTGCGCTTCTCGGTTTAAGCGGTTGTGCATCGACAAGTGATGCAGACTCTAACTCGACCGTGGTTAACACTTCCGAAAAGAAGGTCGCCAAGGAGTGTAACAAAGTCACATCTACTGGTTCCAATATAGGACGTTGCAAGAAATAACATCTCGCACCTTTAGTCTATAAGCATGCCTCTACTTTAGCTGCGCACAAAGCTAACTTGTTTCGTGTAACTGGATAAGTCACTTCTAAGCGTCTTGTCCGATATCAGCTGAAGCTTATTTACTCCTAAAATGCCTGATGCGCCCTATCGGGCGTTTTTTATTTTAAGGTCAAATACGGCGGCACTACTTAAGCGCCGCGGGAATAAAGTCATCTGTGATGATCCTCGATTGCTTAGGCGGCATCGCGTTATCGCAGCAACATGCAGTTAATTCGGCTACGCTAATGAATGCTGCCCAGCCGGATTATCTCTCTACTTTAGTAGTGATTTTACCCTTAGGCACAGGGCGAATGGACGCGGTATTTGGCGGGCAATTTCAGTTGCCGGATCAAATGGTTTTTTTCCAAGAAATGCATACCTTATTGGATCATTTTGAATTAGAACAGACGATATTTAGATCAGACCATGCCTCTAATTACCTAGTGCTCAAGTGCATATTAGGTAAGGATAAGGCAAAGTTGCTGGCTTAAGTTGCATTTGTCATCAATGTACCGAGTAGTTATCTACGACAAGAATGACAACCTAGACTTTGATTGTATGACTTCACTGGGATTAATAAAGCTGCCTTGCTACTTTGCTTAATTGAACCCATTCGAATTTCATCGCAGAGTGAGTTTTATATCCATTCCAATCTAAAAAGCCGAGTGGTTTATCACTCGGCTTTTAATATATCTTAGATATCGCTTTATTTAGTGAAAAACACTAATGTCCAAGGGACTACGTATGCTTGGAGTACTGTGATCACGCCAATGAAAGTACAGAAAAATAGACTGTGCTTTAGCGTAAAGCGGAAAAGATCTGATTCTTTACCCGCCAATCCCGTTGCAGCGCAAGCAACGGCAATAGATTGTGGCGAAATCATTTTGCCCGTTACTCCTCCCGTAGTGTTTGCGGCGACTAATAACTCAGGTGTTACACCTATTTGGTTTGCTGTATTGGCTTGCAGCGCGCCAAATAGGGCATTTGATGAGGTGTCTGAACCTGTTAAAAACACACCTAACCAACCTAAGAATGGTGAGAAGAAGGGGAATGCTACGCCAGTGCCAGCGAGCACGAGTGCTAAGGTTGAAGATAGACCTGAATAGTTTGCGACAAAGGCAAATGCTAATACTAATCCAATCGACAATATCGGGAATTTTAATTCAATTAAAGTGTCTTTAAAGGATGTCAGTGCATTACTTACTGACATTTTAAGGACCACAATTGAGATCATTGCTGCGATTAAAATGGCTGTTCCAACAGCGCCTAATAAATTAAGTTTATATATTGCTGCATAAGGGGTTTCCTTAGCGACAATAGGTGCACTTTTGATAACGAGATTATGTAAGTAAGGTACTTCAATACTGATAGTGGCAAAACTTAATGCCAGTTGTACATCTTTAAGACTCCACAGGGTTACAATCGCTGTGAGAATAATAAAGGGAGACCATGCTTTAAATATCTGGCTATTAGAAAAAGTAGATTTAGGGGTAGTAACTCTTTGTTTCATTCCTGAGAAAGTGAATATTTCTTTTGGTTGCCAGACTTTTAAAAATAACGTTAAACAAATTAGACTGACTAACGCTGAAGTAATATCGGGTAATTCGGGGCCGATAAAGTTTGAGGTTAAAAATTGGGTAATCGCAAATGAAACGCCTGCTACTAATGTTGCGGGCCAAGTTTGACGTATTCCCCTGATGCCATCCATCATTGCGATGAGCCAGAAGGGGACAATAATCGATAAAATTGGCAACTGACGGCCAGCGAGTTGTCCAATATGGAATGGGTCTAGTGATGAAACCTGACCTGCTACGATAATTGGGATACCCATAGCTCCAAAGGCGACGGGTGCCGTGTTTGCGATTAAACAAAGTCCTGCTGCATACAATGGATTGAATCCAAGCCCGACAAGTAACGCAGCTGTAATAGCAACAGGTGCACCAAAACCCGCAGCACCTTCGAGGAAGGCTCCAAATGAAAAGCCAACCAATAGCATTTGTAATCGTTGATCTTCCGTGACTGAGATGACTGACGAGCGAATAACCTCAAATTGACCTGTTTTAACGGTGATTTTATATAAAAATACTGCGGTAATAATAATCCAAGCAATTGGCCATAGCCCATAACTAAAACCATATATAGCAGAAGCAAGCGCGATACTAATAGGCATTTTGTAGGCGAGTATCGCGACTGCTAAGGCAATTAATAAGGTTAATGCCCCAGCGATATAGCCTTTAAGTTTTAACACAGTTAAGGCTAGGAAGAAAAACACAATAGGCAGTAAAGCAACCATTGCGGTTAGCCACAAGCTACCGAGTGGCGTGTATGATTGGGTCCAGGTCATAGGGTGGTTTCCGTATTGTTATAATATGTTGACAAATCGTGTCGCAGTCGCAACATAGCAGATACTAGTGTTTAGTGATGTAGGATCAATCTTAAATGTTGCAATAAGTGATATGGGTCACGAGATGTGTGGATAAATGATGACGGGGAAATACCTGAATAATAATCAAGTAAAATATTGCCTGTTTTAGCTATATTCACCAAGCATCTAATTTAGGTTGTATTAATATTTGTTGTGTTATCAAGATTATTTTTTTGAGTCGTGAAATTAACTAGAGTATTGTGATTTTATGAAAAACTAGGCTGTACTTTTTTAGTTTTTTGGTAGTGTTTATAACAGATGGTTTATAAATATTTGTTTATCTTTAGATATAGAAATTAATAGCAATCAATGCAATTCAACTAATAATGCAGTGATCTTATTGTGGCCTGAATTGAGCTATATATGTTGCCATACTCTTGTCTATGAGTTTGCTTGGCTGGAAATTTACCTTGCTATATGTGGCTGCGAGTATGACAGTAGGTTGAAATTTTTAATTTTGCAGCACAGTTCGTTGAGGAAGTAACATGAAACAAGTCAAAGTATTAGGCAGTGGTTGCGCTAAATGTAGCAAAACCGCTGAGATGATTGCGGACATATCAGAAGAAATGGGTGTGGATGTGATTGTAAAAAAGGACACAGATCCTCAAAGCCTATTGAAATTTAAAGTGATGAAAACCCCAGCGGTAGTGATCGATGGTGAGCTCGTACATAGCGGCTCAGTACCGACGCGCGATGAAGTTGAGGGGTGGTTAAGGGACTAGAGCTCGCTGAATAGTTGCACGGATTATGCTCGTTAGAAAGCGCTTAAGCTAAAAATGCACACCATTGTCATCCTGAATCCTTGGCAATGGTGGTGTAATATCATCAGTATACGATTAATGATCGTTAAATATAATTTGTTTAAAAACAATGTATTGATGCTTTGTGTAGTCATTTTATTATGGGGTTTTATTGGCTACGGTTTAGTCGGCATTGCATTATCTGGGCGAGTTTATTAAGTCTATGTCGTAGGAGATTGTTTGCAGATTTCGACTTCTTTTATCAGTATCACTGCTATGATTTTGATTCAGTGACCTCGTCAAGTTGCGGGATGAGTGCCAATGCAAAAGTGGCTTAGGGTATTAACACGTTTCTACAGTTGGTTATTTTTTACTGCACGTCTGTTTCGTTTAGGGCTTTTTCTAACGCTAAGTTTATTAGCTTTACCTTTATTTGCTGCTCAAACATCTCCCGGATTAACCCAAGTATTAACGCCCGCTACGGATTGGAAAAACTCCGCTTATATCACCCAAGCATCTAGTGAAGTCGCCCTAAAAAATGAGTATGACCTTACTAAACATAGCGTGCGTAAGTGGCGCATACCGGTACGAGTGTTTATTGAGCATCAAGTGGGTGATAAGGCGCTGCACACTCAATTAGTGTTGATGCACTTAACACACTTAGGCCAGATCACCGGCCTCGATATTCAACGGGTGGATACGCTCTCTGAGGCGAATCTGCACTTAGTGTTTACCCGTCAATCCCTATGGGCAGGTGAGGTGATGCGCTTAATGGGACCGAGCTCGGCGAAAAATGTCCATGGTTCTGTGTGTATGGCAAAGTTTGCTCTCAATTCACGGCAAGAGATTGAACGTGCTTGGATTATTATTCCTGTAGAACAAGCCAAAATGCACGGTAAGTTAGTGGCTTGCGTAGTGGAAGAGATTACTCAAGTGCTTGGTTTACCCAATGATTCAGAGAAAGTATTTCCCTCCATCTTTAACGACAAAACCCCGCAGGACTTACTTACCGGACTCGATTTCATTTTGCTTAAATTACTCTATAGCCCAAGTATTAGCGCTGGAATGACGGCCGCAGAGGTCAAGCAGCCTTTGCAGATCTTGCTCGAACAATGGCTGCGCGATGGCACTATTGCTAACGCTGGCAAAACGGTACGTCAAGGTCAGTTGTACCCATTGTTAGGTTATTGATGACTAAGCATTACAGCTAAAGTTGACATTGCTCGCACGTGACTAATTAATCCTTTTTGTTTTAGGAATAAGGGCATAGTCTATCTTTATATGAGATAAACACCTTGGAGGGACACCATGCGAATGACATTGCAGTTTTTAGGGGCGACAGAGGAAGTGACGGGTTCGTGTCATTTACTCTCGGTTGATCATGAACACTTATTGCTCGACTGTGGTTTGATCCAAGGCGGTAAATCTGATGAGTTGCGTAATCATGATCCCTTCGCATTTGATCCTGAGTCTATTTCTGCTGTCGTGCTTAGCCATGCCCATATCGATCATTCTGGGCGTTTACCACTCTTAGTCAAAGCGGGTTTTGATGGGCCTATCTACACCCATAAAGCCACGGCAGAGCTGTGCGCCATCATGCTCAAAGATGCGGCTATGCTGCAGACCCGCGATACCGAAAGAGTCAATAAAAAGCGTGCTAAACATGATCTTGAACCCCTAGAACCGCTATTCACCGTTGAAGATGCTGAACTCGCGATAACCCAATTTGTACCATTGGAATATGGTCAAGTGACTAGGGTTATTCCCCATGTGGATATTTGCCTCTCAGATGCAGGGCATATTTTAGGCTCCGCCTTAGTCGAGTTGTGGTTAGGTGAGGGTAAATCACAGAAGAAAATCGTCTTCAGTGGCGATCTTGGCCGTGCAGGTATGCCGATTTTACGTAATCCTACCTTAGTGGATACGGCAGATTTAGTCTTAATGGAAAGCACCTATGGCAATCGTTTTCACCGCAGTTGGACGGATACCTTAGCCGAATTGAAAGCCATTTTTGCTAAGACAGTCAACGAGAGCCAAGGCAATATATTGCTCCCCGCTTTTTCGGTTGGACGAGCACAGGAGTTATTATATCTATTTCATTTATATGCTAAAGAATGGGATCTCGGCCGTTGGAAAATCTGCCTAGACAGCCCGATGGCAATTGAGGCGACCCGCGTCTACGTTAATAATTATCCGCTGATGGATGAGGACTTTAAACGCTTTACCCGCCAACATCCTGGGCAGCATCCGCTGTTGTCGAATGTCGAATTTATCCAAACGACCGAAGAGTCGATAGCGCTGAACGACGTGCATAAGGGATTGATCATTATCGCAGGGAGCGGCATGTGTAACGGTGGACGTATTCGTAGCCACTTAGAGCATAATTTATGGCGCCCAGAATGTGATGTGATTATTTGTGGTTATCAAGCGCTTGGAACACCAGGGCGTGCCCTCGTCGATGGCGCTGAGGAACTGTCTATTCATGGTAACAGCATTAAAGTCGCGGCTAAGTTACACACAGTGGGTGGACTTTCAGCCCATGCGGATCAAGCAGAGTTATTACGTTGGTATCACCATTTTGAAGGCCAGCCGCCGTTAATTTTAGTCCATGGAGAACCCGAGGCGCAGCATGGATTGGTCGATGTGATTAACCAAGATCCTCAGACTAAACCAAAGGCTATAGCAATCGCGATCCAGGGTGACCGATTGGATTTAAATGCACTGCCGCAGTTAGTGTGGAAGCCAGCTTAAGTTTATTATCATTACTCGCGAAACTCCGCTCGATAGACTCCTTGCATCATCAATGCAGGGAGTTTTATTTGTTTTGTAAATCAATATCTCACTGCTCGGTAATAACTCTGCTTGCCAATCAATTTCAGATAAATTCAGGCATGATTTAGAACTTTAATTGTTTGCAATTAGTTTCAATTGGTTGCAATTGGTTGCAATTGGTTGCAATTTGAGGTTTGCATGTTAAATTGGCGACATTGATATGTCGTGTTCGTTAGGCCAAGCCCTGATCCGACCTAGTCAATCAAGCTATGACAATAACAAGCAATCACGAGGTTTGAATGAAAGCGATTACGGAGTTTGTTGGCCTGATTAATGGCTTTGTCTAGGGCGCATCTATACTTGGTGATGATCTTAGGCGTTGGTTTGTTTCTTTCCCTCTGACTGAGATTAATTTCCTCTCTAAAGTTAGGCATAAGCTTTAAGTTACTCTGGTCTAGCCGTATTCCTGATAAAGATAAGAATGTGAATCCGTTTAATGTGTTGATGGCCTCCTTTTTAGCCACTATTAAGCCCTGTAGTTCTTGCTTTAACGTGGTTATACTTTATTCGTCAGCATGCAGAGGAAGCCGCAAAATCAAGCTTATAGATTATTTATTAAAAGTTAAGTGACTAATAAAATGGAATTTAAATGATGCTAAATAAAAGTCTGTGTGTAATCGTTTTTTGCTTATTACTGACAGCGTGTAATGGCGTGACATTTCGCACCAATGCGGGTGCTGTTGCTTTAAATAATGCAGTCGCCGGTACTGTTGAAGTGTATTCTCAGGCAGAAATGTCCAGGCACAAGTTTATGAGCTTAGGTGAAGTCTCCACCACATTTTGCAGTACTCAAATTTATCCTGCTGAACACGTCAATTTGGACGATCTTAAAAAAGATTTGAAAGTACAAGTTAAAAAGTTGGGTGGAAATGCCATTATCTTCTACACGTGTGGCAAAGCGAGTTATCCTGCCTGTGAGTTGTATTTTGAATGTAATGGTGAAGGTTTTTCTATCGAAGATTAGCGTTTAGTATTATAAAAAAGCTCACATAGTTGTGAGCTTTTTTATTTTAAATCAATCAGGTTACTGTATTAGTCCGAGTTGTTGTCAAATTCAGTATCATCGAGTAACTCAAAGGCGGGGACGACATTCGGTACGTCTTTAAATAAGCGAGTGAAATGGCGCTGTACACCTTTCAAATCGATTCCTGCTAAACCTGATGCAAAACCAAACCAAGCATAAAGGCCACTAAAGTTATCAAACATGGGCGGTAGATATTTAGGCGTAGTCAGAATGCCCTCTTGGCAAGCTTGGTATAACACGGGGATATCTTCGATCGCCAATTTACCGAGGAATAGCATAGGGATGAGTTCAGGAAGGCCTGAGGTGATGGCGCTGCGGATAAAGTTAATGTTTTCTACATAGCCACGCACATAGGAAATATCCTTAGTGAAGAAACTGCCGCCTTCCACCATACCACCACGGAAAACCCTTTGGGTGACACGGTAACTGTCTGTCGCACTTAGATTCAATCCTCTGAAATAATTGAATACCTCTATAAAGTCAGCACCATTTTCAGCCATATCGACCGCGGCAACACGGTCACTAATTCGCCGAGCCCGTCCTGGATTTGAGCTTAGCGTCAGCATTTCCAGTAAAACGGCTAGACCTTCTTGGGTTGCTGCTACGCGCGGAGAACCGACACTGAGCCAAGTGGCGTGGGGTTGAGCTCGGCCGTTTAGCGTCGTGCCAACATGCACCCAACCTTCGTGAACTTCATATACATTAAGATCCGATTCGCTGAACATTGCTTTGCTATTGAGCTTAACGGTATCGCCACCGACTGCAGCGTCAGAGACGATACCGTCACTAAGGCGTACACGCATATCATCGCTATGGAAGTACTTTTCTAAACGTTGGCTGAGCACGTTAACCGCTTCTGGCGCGCTAATAATTTTAGGGTGGTGTTTATTCATGTGCCTCGCCGCGGGCAGCGAGAAAATGTAGCTGAGTTTATCGCCTAACTGGCGCAAGGTATGGCGATCGCCATGCAGTTTATGGCTAGCACTGCCGTACAATTCTTGGCTGAGCTTACCAAAGGTTGGCGTGCCTCTATTCCCCAACATATCAATGACAAGGCGATACTGATCGACGTTTGCCACTAATATTTTGCCGAGTTTGTCTCGTTTACCCAAACGTCTATGGATGTCCTGCTTTAGGGAGGCTAGCTCAGCTTGGGTTTTAACAGGATCAAAAGGTAACGCAATGTTTTGATAGAACTCTTGCTTGATAGCCGGAAGTACCGTGCCCTTATTGGAGAGAAAACGTTCCTCCATTTCCCGCGGCCATTTAATGGCATCTAAGATTTTTATTGGCGTTTGAATGCGAATTAATTCATCGGAAAAACGGCGTAGATCTTGTTGATATTGGGCTAACGACTCAGACATTCCCGTATATCCTGCAGGTAATTTCAGCGAGAGAGATGTGGCTAATCATAGCCTTAAACCTCATTTATTCATATTGATTCGCAGGCTAGCGGAGAAAATATACCGATTAAATAAATTAGCTGTTATCGATTTTGTGAATCATTTTGGTGTACTTGTTACAATTCTAGCGCTATGTCTATGGGACATAAATAAGTAACCATCTGTTTAATAATATTTTATTGATATGGCATTAAAGCTGCTTTGTTCTTGATATAGAAATAGATTGGTTGGAGCAAAACATGGCCGCGATGAGTTATTTGAGCGTGCTAAGGCTGAATGCTTGTTAATCAAAACTCAAGCTGACAAGAGTGGTAAAAATGACCGTGATGACGCGATATTAAATCTGGAGGTTAGTGAGCTAGAGCAGAGTCACGCCCAGCACTGTTGGCTGGGTGAGATATTCGATTTTAGTGGGCCAAAACTCAGTGAGTTCGAAACAAATGATCACCGACTGAGATCATCATCCCATCATTTTGACCACGAGATAGCGAGATAGAATTGGCTAGAAAAAATCGTCATCTCCTAATGCACGTTTTAACTCCGCCCGCTCGAGGTAGTCTTCTAAACGCTTTTTGACTTCGCGTCTATGCTGCATTGCCTCGGCGGCTTTGCTGTTTCTTGGTGTGGTCATTGCCTCAAGTTCAGTATCGTTGGGCACGACTTCAGTAATATGAGCCATAACGAATTCCTCTTGTTGTTCCTAACGACTTTCTAACTAAAAAGAGTATGGTAGAAAAGCAAATAATTTTGTGAGTTAGGGTGAAAAATTCTTCCCGTGAGTCGGATGATTCAGCTTACCGCTGTTTGGCGTAGGCACTAGACTGCAATTGAATATTTGATTAATTTAGTTTTTGCTTATTTTGTGATTAAGAGCACGGTATCGTCATAGATATATTCGCGTTAATTCCGAGTTAAATAGTAGGATAAACTTGAATTTAGTCATAATTACAACAACACTTGTACCTGTGTTTGTTGTTAATCGTTTGCTAGGGAATTGGCTTACATGGACAAGGATCAGTTTTCTAAATCACTCCCCCCATCTAATAATATCTACTTTAGCGTGCTGAGCTCTAGCTGGCTGATGATAGTGGCTGCCTTACTTTTCATGGGGATCTCTTGGTATGTGCTTGAGCAATATCTTAGGGATAGAGGTGAAGAGCGTTTCGAAAATAGCGTTCAAGAATTAACAGAAGCCGTGAATCGCAGAATGCTTGCCTATGAGCAAGTCTTACGTGGTGGCGTTGGCTTATTATTATCCTCGAGTAATGTGACACGTCAGGAATGGCAAACTTATGTCATCAATGCTCATTTATCTGAGTATTACCCTGGTTTTCAAGGTTTTGGCTATGCTCAGTTACTTCAACCTGAAGCATTAAGTGCGCACATCCAACAAGTTCAAGCTGAAGGTTTTAAAGACTATAAAGTTTACCCAGAAGGAACGCGTGATCAGTATTGCGTGATTGTGTACTTAGAACCCTTTGATTGGCGTAATCAAAGAGCCTTGGGTTATGACATGTGCTCCGAGTCTAATCGATATAAAGCCATCACTCGCGCTATTACCACTGGACTGCCGACAGTTTCTGGCAAAGTCGTATTAGTTCAAGATACTTCTGATGATGCGAAAGCGGGCTTTTTAATGTATTTACCGCTTTATCAAGGCACCACAACAACAGAGGCTGAGCGTAAACAGCACGTGTTTGGACTTGTGTATGCAGCGTTTAGGATGGATGACCTCATGCAAGGGATTATGGGGGAGCGATTCTCAGGCTTGAAACTTGCCATTTATGAAAGTCCGCAGGCAAGCGCTGACAGTCTAATGTTTACCAGCAGCAAAGTGGCCCCGAATGAGCAGGATGTGTTTTATCACTCACAGACTGACTTAGTTGGAGGGCAGTTGTGGCGCTTAGACATTTCATCACAATCGCGTTTTATCTCGAGAGCGGAACAGACCCAAGGTATGTGGCTCCAATTTATCGGTTGTGGTTTTATTTTGGCATTGTTTTACTCAGTGTTAATTATGGCGCGTAATCGATATAAGGAGTCTTTACTGACTTCAGAGTTAATTGCTAACGAAAAACGCTTTAGATTAGTAATTGAAGCCTCTCCAAGTGCGCTATTTATGGTGGATAAATCTGGATTTATTACTTTAGTGAATACCCATGCTGAACGTTTGTTCGGCTATACCAGAGACGAGTTACTCGGTCGTTCCATCAATATGTTATTGCCCGAAACCCTAAGGGATGCTCATCAGCAGCACATGAGTAACTATTTAGTGCAGCCTATTGCGAAAAATATGTCGATGCGGGATGACCTGTTTGGCTGTTGTAAAGATGGCAGTCGACTCGCAATTGAAGTGGGGTTGACGCCTATTCATTTTAGTAATGGCATTTCTATTCTCGCGACAATTAACAATGTCTCTGAACGTAAACGTATTGAAGTTCAGCGTGCAGAACATATGCTTGAGCTTGAGCGTATCAATCAAGAATTAGACAGGTTCGCCTATATTGCTTCCCATGATTTGAAATCCCCCTTACGTGGTATCGAGCAGCTAACCTCTTGGTTATCTGAGGATTTAGTCGATAACACCAATGAAAATGTACAGAAATACCTAGGGCTTATCCAAAGTCGTATTCATCGAATGGTGTTATTACTCGATGGACTATTGATGTTTTCTCGGATTGGTCGTGTCGATACCGAAACCACTGAAGTGAAAAGTCGGCAATTGGTTGAAGACATGTTTGCGCTCGTCGCGCCGCCACAGGGATTTGAATTAGTCCTAAAAGGTGAATTTCCGAATTTTTATACCGTAAGACCATTGTTGGAATTAGTTATACGAAATTTAATCAGTAACGCCATAAAACATCATGACTTAGGTACAGGTGTGATTACGGTTTCATGTGAGGCGTTTGATCAGCAGTATCGATTCAGTGTGATAGATGATGGTCCGGGGATATCAAGCTCATATCATGAAAAAGTCTTCGAGATGTTTCAAACACTTAAACCAAGGGATGAAGTTGAAGGCAGTGGTTTAGGCTTATCACTTGTGAGGAAAACGGTTGAAAGTTTAGGTGGAGAGATTCAGCTTAAATCGCAGGGCCGAGGTTGTTGTTTTTGCTTTAGTTGGCCTAAGCAAATAGTGAAAAAGGAGCTTCTATGAGCGCAGCAAATCACTATCAACAGGTCACCATTTTATTGGTTGATGACGATGACGTGGATTACATGGCCGTGCAGCGGGCGATGAGACAATTGAGGTTACTCAATCCCTTAGTGCGTGCTCGGGATGGGATCGAAGCATTAACTATTCTAACGAGTTTAGACACGATCAAAGGTCCGTATCTTATTTTGCTGGATCTTAATATGCCAAGAATGAATGGGTTTGAGTTCCTTGAGCGAATACGTTCAGATCCTTCTCTTTCTTCGTCTGTCGTTTTTATGCTCACCACGTCGAGTACCGATGAAGATAGGATGAAAGCCTATAGCCATCATGTGGCTGGTTACATGGTTAAAACTGATATGAAAGACGGTTTTAACAATATTTTTAATATGCTTGAAGGTTATTGGCGAATAGTGGAGCTCCCATCCGCATAAGGTGAGTATATGGATTTACTACTGATCGATGATGATGAAGTTGATAGAACTGCGATCATCCGAGCACTCAGACAGTCAAAGTTGACTTTTAATGTGGTCGAAGCAAATTGTGCATTTGATGGTTTAAATCTCGCATTAGAACGTCATTTTGACGGTATTCTATTGGATTATTTATTACCCGATGCTAATGGCTTAGAAGTGTTGATCAAGCTCAATGCCATGACGCAAGACCAGACCGTAGTCGTTATGCTGAGTCGCTATGAAGATGAGAAACTGGCTCAGCGCTGTATTGAACTAGGGGCACAGGACTTCTTGCTTAAAGATGAGGTCAACTCGCGGATACTAACTCGTGCAATTCGTTATGCGAAACAAAGATCTTCAATGGCGTTGGCGTTACGTAATAGTCACCAAAAACTAAAAGAGCTAGCTGAACACGATTCGTTGACTAAGCTGGTTAATCGCTATGGTTTTGAACTTTGTCTTAATCGAGCGATAGCAAGGGCCAAACGTTGTCACGACTATTTAGCCGTTATCTTACTCGATTTAGATGATTTTAAAGCGATCAATGACACTCTAGGCCATCAGACGGGGGATATTCTTTTAGTTAAAGTAGCCGCTCGATTAAGTGAAGTACTACGAGATGGCGACATTATTGCCCGTTTAGGTGGGGACGAATTTGTCGTGCTAGTCACTGATAATGATTATAAATATTTCCCTATGATTGTGGCTAATCGATTGCTCAAAGTGTTTGAGGACGTATTTTGTCTCGGTGATAACGATGTGCTTATTGGTGCCAGTATCGGTGTGGCTTTTTATAATGAAGCGGCTTCGAATAGTTCTGAGCTGATGAAATGTGCCGATATTGCTATGTATCGCGCTAAAAAAATGGGCCGAAACCAGATTCAGTTTTACTCAGAAGCTTTAGATAAAGAGGTGCGTTACCGTAATCATATCGAGTCGAGTTTGCGTACTGCCTTAAAAAGAAATGAATTTAAGGTTCATTATCAAGCGCAAGTGAATGCGAAAACCCATCAGATGGTGGGGATGGAAGCCCTCGTCCGTTGGCAGCATCCTGTGGATGGTATTATCGCCCCAGATCAGTTTTTACCCATAGCCGAAGAGATCGGATTAATGGAGGACATTGATGACTGGGTACTTGAGCAAGCCTGTACACAGGCATTGAGTTGGCTAACCCAATTACAGCCAACAGGGAAAGAATTCACCATTGCCGTTAACCTGTCTGCATCGCAAATTGGAAATGAGAACCTGTTTGATAAAATAGCGAATACGCTGACTAAGACAGGACTTCCTGCTGTAGCATTAGAGCTTGAAATTACTGAAAATTGTCTTATTGAAGATCCCCATGAACATGCCAAAATGCTCGATAGAATCGCAGAGTTAGGGGTGCGTTTTGCCCTTGATGATTTTGGGACGGGTTTTTCGTCCTTAGAACATATCAAATTGTTTCCCATTAGCGTGCTGAAAATCGATAAAAGCTTTGTCGCTTCCTATGATAAGGATGATAAAGACACTCGTTTGCTCGCTGCATTACTTAACTTCGCCCATGGGTTTAATGTCATATCAGTAGCTGAGGGCGTTGAAACGATTGAGCAGGCTGAGTTTTGCACTTCTCGCCATTGTACTGTATTACAAGGTTATTTGTTTTCTCGTCCCTTAGATGCAACGGAGTTTGAGGCTAAGTATATTCTGCCGCTGTTAACTTAAACCGAGTTCCGAGTGTGATAGGTCTTGAAGTATTTCATTAGCATAATGATTTCGTCTGGTGAGGAATATTTTCTTGCTTTACACTGAGCAATAGACAAATATCAGCCCCTTTTTCTGTCGCTGTGCTTTTGGTGCCGCAGAACGGTTTATTCACTCATGCTTAAGTTGGTCACTCAGCAATGAAAATAGGTATTTTATCCCAATTCCCCCAGTTGTATTCGACACAACGTTTAGTCGCGGCTTGCCAAAGTCGTGGACATGAAGCGGTCGTGATCAATACGCTGAATTGCTACATGAATATTAATTCTATTAAACCTAGCATTCATTATGAAGGTACTGAATTAGTTGGGTTTGATGCCATCATTCCGCGTATTCATGCTAGCGTGACTTTTTATGGTTGTGCCGTTGTACGTCAGTTTGAAATGATGGGTGTATATGCCGCGAATGATTCAATCTCCATTGCGCGTTCGCGGGACAAATTGCGGGCACTGCAACTACTTTCCCGCAAAGGGATTGGCATGCCAGTGACGGGTTTTGCCAATAAGCCAAATGATATCCCAGATCTCATCAATATGGTGGGCGGCGCTCCGTTAGTCATTAAATTACTCGAAGGCACTCAAGGGATTGGTGTCGTACTCGCTGAAACTAAAACGGCTGCTGAGAGCGTGATTGAAGCATTCTTGGGACTCAAAGCGAATATCTTAGTACAGGAATACATTAAAGAATCCAATGGTAGTGATATTCGTTGTTTTGTTGTCGGTGACAAGGTTGTTGCTTCGATGAAACGTCAAGGTCCCGAGGGTGATTTCCGCTCAAATCTGCATTTAGGTGGTTGTGGTGAGGTGGTAAAAATCACCTCTGTTGAGCGTAAAATGGCTATTGCCGCAGTGAAGGCGATGGGATTGGTTGTCGCGGGAGTAGATATTTTACGTTCTAACCGTGGCCCACTGATCCTTGAGGTTAATTCGGCGCCAGGCATTGAAGGGATTGAACAAACAACAGGGATTTCAGTGACTGAGCCCATTGTTGAATATATCGAGAAAATGGTTGCGGCCCGTAAAACAAACCGGTCAATTATTGCCTAGTAGGTGATGGTGATAAAATGACGCCACTTTTTAAGGTGGCGTTTTTTATGTTTAGAGCTTATAGATCAAAACTGTAGGAATATCCGAGTACTAGTTTGGCATCATCATCGGTGAGATCGGTATCAGAGACCATAAATGACACTGTGCCTATGCTGGTATCTGCGCTGAGAGTCACGTTATAGTCGGCATAATTATCTTCGCCAAACCAAGATTGGACGACATCACCGTTTGAGTAACCATAGTGCACTGATAAACTCAGCTTTTCAGTGAGAGGAACGGATACCGTCGCGGCAAGATAACTGAGATCTTTATTATCTAAAGGATCGGCGGCCAGATCGTCACCGGCATTGATGACTTGGGAGTAAGCCAGTTCGAGCCATTTCCACGTGACAGCAGCATGGAGCTCACCAAAATCAATACTGCCCGGTGCGTCTGGATAGGCGTAGTAGAGATAGCCAAAGTCGTAGCTGATGTCTTCGGTAATACTGCCGCCATAACCCGCATATAGATCAAGCTCGTAGCTAGTATCATCACCAAAATCCACATTCGATGCCCAAGTTCCCGCATAAAATCCAGAATCGTGGCTGTAGTCAAGGCCACCTTGGATTGCGACCGCATCTTTAGTTTGGGTCGCACCGCGCCATAGATAATTAGAGGTACCGCCAATGTTGCCTGATACGGCTGCAAAGGCGTTGCCTGCCAGTAACATTCCCGTCGATAAGGCCAAAACGCTGTACAGTGATTTCTTCATGCTCATCCCCTCGATTGACTTATTTATCGATTCACCATTGGCACACTCAAAGTCAGCTGTGTTCATTAGTGCATCTTGGTTTTTTTCTAAGGAAGGATTTGCTAATCACATGCCACTATTACAATGCCATGTAAAACAAGGTATTAGAACTCACAATGTTAATGAAATGTTTTTATTTGCCAGTTTGTGGGGCAGAGGCGCACTTTTGTTGTGCAAAAAATATTCAGTGCTTCACTGGAATTGGGCAAAAAAAACGCCTCACAATGGAGGCGTTGTATTGAATTTTATAACTTAGTTTACGCTGTCACGTAGGGTTTTACCCGCTTTAAACTTAGGCACTGTCGCTTCAGCAATTTGAATTTCTTTACCCGTTTGTGGGTTACGGCCAGTGCGAGCGGCACGAGTCGCTGTTTCAAAAGAACCGAAACCTACGATGGAGATTTTGTCACCATTTTTCATTGATTCGGTAATAGCTGCTTCAAAAGACTTCAATGCGCGTGCTGCTTCTACTTTCGTTAGATCGGCATTTTCTGCAATTTTGGCGATTAGTTCAGTTTTGTTCATTTTTATTGTCTCTTCTTTCCGTAGATTTATTTGAAATAAGCGTGCCTAACATGCCATAAGGTTTAGCACTTGGAAAGCCTTTTGCGTCTAGCGTGCAGCAGGATGTTCAGTAAAGCGCAGAATATTTACTCAGTTCGTGACTTAAGTTTTATTCTGGTTTTATTCTTCTAACAGTTGATAGAGTAATTTTTTAACAAGTTTGGGTTCAAAGGGTTTGTCACATAAGGCATTTACACCCGCTTGGGACACATTGCTGAGGTGGGTATCGTTGGCTTCGGAAGACACCATCAAGATGGGAATGTGCGATTGTTGGCTTTCATTGCGGATAAATTGTGTCAAAGCTAGCCCATCTACACTCGGCATATTGTAATCAGTGATCACTAAGTCGAACATATTGTGTTTCATTAACGCTATGGCTTGCGCGCCATCCTCGGCCTCGGTAATCAGCTTCATCCCTAAGTTACCAATCGTACGTTTAATGACGTTTCTTGCCATACGGCTATCATCGACCACTAATACACGCACATCTTGTACATCGAAATTACTGAGGTCGAGTTCATCGTGGCTGAGTAAATCAATCGTGGCATTCAATGCTGTACCTAAATGGTCGGCACTGAAGGGTTTAGGTAGAATCGCTACTACACCCGATTGGCGGAATATTTCAAGTTGCTCACGGCGGCACTCACTCGAGACCAGCATAAATTGGATATCTTTGCAGTCAGCGTTGGCCCTTAAGCAGCCCAAGAGATCGATGGCAGTGCCATCATCGAAATGCATGGCGCTCGCAATAAGGTCAGGTTTATGGCGAGCAATAATATCTTTAGCCGCTTCTATGTTTTCTGCGGTTTGAATGCTGAGAATGCCTTCTTGTTGTAAGCGCTGAATAATAATTCGACGCTGTGTCTCTGAAGGTTCTACTAAAAGAATGGAAAGTTCGCTGGGCGATAAATGGCTCATAGTCTACTTCAAGTTAAGAGTCGTAAGTATTTTACTGGGTCGCTAAGCTACGCTATTGATAACAGCTTAGCAACAAAGTCCATTACTGAGTTTGGCGGGTCAATTGGCGGGTCAAATAGTGTCTCGTGACCTTAGAAAATGCGATCCAATACTGCACGAGTAAAATAACAATAATGCTCACTGTGAGTGGCAACATAGGAATGTTGTGGCCAGAAACAACTACTTTTACATCCTCAGGGGTAATGCGATAGGCAATAATTGCTGTAATCCCCAGTGCCGAGAATCCTAAGGTTTGCATGCCAATATAAATCTTCAACACTAAGCTAGACCACGGCGCCCGTATGAGTATGCCAACGAGCACGGGGAGGACACCTAGGGTGAATACATCAAGGGATTGAGTCATCACAGTACGCCAAAGTGCAGCAATGCTGAAGAGGCAATATAACGTGATCAGTAGTATAAGACGTTTAGGCATAGATTGAAGTGCACACCAGTAGCAAAGAAGATGAGCAAGTGTAGGAAATGCCCTAATCCGAGTCCAGTATAACCGTGATATCGTGTAGAATATGCCTTTTTGCTAGAGGCTCTAATAGGTGACGTTTATGACAGAAGTTGAGTTTTGGGGGTTAGTCACGCGAACGGAAGCGGCGCAATCACAGGAGTCTTTGACTCAAGCACTGAAGCAGAAACTTGCCGAATTGAGTAATGAAGAGTTAAAAGCTTTCGATAAAATCTTTGGTCAGCAGATGCGCCGTAGTTATTTGTGGTCTGTTTGGGGGGCGGCTTACATTATTACGGGCTGTGATTCTGAATATGCTTTTGCCGAGTTTAGGTGTTTTTTGATTTCACTCGGTAAAGAAATTTTTGACGGTGTGGTTAATCAGCCTGACACCCTAGCACGTTTAGTCGCTTGGCCAGAGCGAGATGCCTATGCTTACCCTTTTGTAGATGAATACGACCTTATCGCAGGGCAATTATACGAAGATAGAACCGGTGAGGAACTGCCCTTTATGCCATCGGGCAAGGCGACGCCCGCGGGTAAAAAATTTAGCACTAAGCCCAAGGATTTAAAGCTGCAATACCCTGAACTGAGTGCCCGTTTTCCATTTTAATCTTGGCAATACCTTACGAGCGTAAGCAAGCGTTGGTAGTGACATCGAAGGTCATGCCGTATTTAGGGCAGATGTCGCTCATAAACTCATGTTCTTGCACGGTTAATTGTTGACTAAAATCTTGCTTAAGCTGCTCTGTCATTTGATGTTCAGCCGCATTTTGCGCCTGAGCCAATTTACTCAAATGAACAGTAACAGCCTGTTGCTGGCTGATGGTCAATGGTGCGGCATGGCTTGAAAGGCTGATACTCGTTCCGATTGTCAGCAGTGCCAATAAAGCGAGTTTTCGTGAATATGGGTTGAATAGATAAGCCGTTTTTAGGTTCATAGGTAAGCTCCAAGTTAAAAATTACGTTTAACACGTTAGTTCTAAATCGTGCATCCTTAGACGGTAAAGAAAACGAGTTGTACTGTGAGGAGCTGAGTTTATTGTATAAATATTGAACCTATGCTGAATGGTTAGTTAGTGCTCATTCTTCATTTCTTCGCATTGAAATCCTTGCTTACGAGTATCGAACTGGCACATAGATCCACATTCCCAAGGCACATTGTCGTAGAAGGCAGATTGTTCGCGAGCAAAATCGCGGCAAGTATTATAGCTGTCAAAGTTATCGGTTTTTTTATACTTTCCTGAATCATAGCCATGGTTGTAGATAAAGGCTGACCAAGTTTTAGGGCCAGTATTTTTGTCACTCGGGGAGATAAACCAAATCGCACTCACGACGCAGGTAAACAGGATAAGAATGAACACAGGTACAACAGGGAATTTCATTTTTTATTAAGTGGGCAATGTAAACAATAGCGGAAGGATAACGCTTTTTTTGTCGTTATGCGCGTGAAATGTTCACAAATTGATAACTATGCACTTACTTGGTGCAATTTCGATACAAAAAGATACGTATCGATTGTGATGGTTAAATAATATTTACTTAATTATACAAAAGCTTACGACACATTTGCTGTACTTATATCAGTTTTGCGTTAAGCTCTAGTTCAGGTTAGATTTTGTACTGTGGTTCTCAGAAAGTTATCTAGGCCTTGGAGGCAAACATGAAAATTCAGTCCCTTTTACTCGCAGGTGTATTAAGTTGCAGTGCGGCTTGGGCGGCCGATGAAGCGCCTGTGGATCCCATCACCGAAGATGGTGTGGTTAAAATTGTTTGGCAAAGTCCTAAAGATTATCGCGATATAAAATCATCAGGGGAGCTCCAATCCCGTTATGAGAAGCGCTTATTTGAAACATTAACAGAAAACATCAATAAAGAAGCTGCGAAGATTTTAAAACCAAATCAAAAGCTTGAAATGACCATTACCGATGTTGATCTTGCGGGTGATATGCGTCCAACATTTGGTGCGACCGCCAATGATTTACGCATTATCAAAGACATTTATCCGCCGCGTATGACTTTTTCTTATCAAGTCTTAGAAAATGATAAAGTGATTATCGCGGGCGATGAAAAACTGTCGGATATGGGGTTCATGGGGGGGATCCAATCTTTAAATGATAAGCCTTTTATGTACGAAACCAAAATGTTAACCGAGTGGTTAAAGAAGACGATTGCACCACAACTTTAATGACTCATATCGGTCGCTAATGCTGAGTATTAAAGCTGTTCAGCTATGCCGTTAGTGCCTGAGTGTCGATAATCAGATGATTTTCTAACAGGTAAAATCCGTTATTTGCGGATTTTGCCTGTTTTTTTGCCCTAGCGCTTAAGGTCGATAGACTGTGTTCATGGGCGTTAAAGGTGAGTGCGGGTGGTAAAATGCCTACACACAGACTGATCAATTGATGGTAACAGGCTTCACCTTTTCTATCGTCGGCGAGCATTTCCTGGGCCAGCCAGTGATCTGCGCTATAAAACAAATGCTTATGGGTTTCAAAATCCGCTAGAATTCGCTGGCAACGGCTGATCATATGCTCACAGGTGCTGATAATTACAAAGTCATCGCCGCCGACATGGCCAACAAAGCAATTGTCGCTTTTATACTTCAGTAACAGATTCGCCACTTCACAAATCACTTCATCGCCACGGCAAAATCCATAAATATCGTTATAGGGCTTAAAGTTACACAGATCAAAATAGGCTAGATAAAAATGTTTCTTTTGGATCTTAAGGCGTTTTAATTCCTCTTGAATGGGCACATTACCCGGCAAATCTGTAAGAGGATTCGCATGGCGCGCCATCTTAATTCTGTGCTCTGTGATCCTTTGTAGCAAATCCTTGGTATGGCCTATGCCGAGTAGTTTTCCACGGCGAAGGATAATGAACTGTTGCGCTACCGTATTAGCACTCTCTGAGGTCAGTAATTGACTTACGGTGGATAAAGGTTCGTTGGCCTCAATCTGGATGACTTGCGGGTCCATCACTTCACTCACAGCATGATTTTCATGTAAGGCGCGACCATAGGGTGTGCTGAAGAGTTCAAGTAAGGTCGCGCGGCTGATAATACCGAGTGGCAACTGGTTATCGACCACTACAACCGCCTGTAATGCAGGTTGCGAGATAAAGGTGTCACTTAAGAATTTGAGTTTAAGCGTGGGCACTACGGTTATGGCACTCGTGCACAGGCTCTCGGCCGATTCGCTGTATCTAGGTTGAATTTGAGTATTGCTCGGCACTAAGGTCGCTTTCATCGCGCGGCAGGGGAGCACTTCTGGACGACCGAGTAAGTAGCCTTGGCAATAGACGATACCCAGTTGTTTGAGTACGGCTAATTCCTCTTGCGTTTCAATTCCTTCGGCTATCACTTTGCAGGTTAAGCTTTGGCATAACTCCACAATCGAGCGGACAAATTCCTGTTTTACGGGAGTCGAATCAATCTGATGGATAAAGTGACGGTCGATTTTGACATAGTCAGGTGACAATTCTGACCAGAGTCTCAGACCCGAATAACCTGCACCTAAGTCATCGATCGCCGTTAAAAAACCTTGGCTACGATAGTGATTTAAGCAGGATTTGAGTAAATCGATATCATCGGCGGGATATTGCTCTGACAGTTCAATCACAACCTGTGATGGCGCTATGCCAAGTTGTTGCAGCAGTTGTAAGGTCATGCCCTTGGGGTGGGCGGGATCTAATAATGCCTTAGGCGAGATATTGATAAACAGCTTGCCTTGAAACTGACGCAACTTAAATTGCTCGAGTGAAATACGGCGACAAAGGGTTTCTAGCTCGCTTAATTTACCTTGATGTTCGGCGGTCTGAAATAGCGGGACTGGGGAGTATAACGGGCTGTGTTCAGGGCCACGGCTTAACGCCTCAAAACCATGAATTTTATGTTCTAATATATTGAAAATTGGCTGAAATAAGGGACTGATTGCCGCTTTAGAGATTATTTTATCGAGCTCTTTAGCCAGATCTAAACTTGTCATTACGTCAGCCCCTTCGTCTATGTGAGCGGAGTCTATGACTTAGAAATGACAAAATGATGACAGTTTTGGGGAAGCTTAGTGCTATCTATCTGTGTTGGTGGGCTTGATTAGATATGCTATGGAAAGAGCTGAAATCTAAGATGAGTTTCAGCCCCTAATCTCGGTTTAGCTTTGCTTCTTAAAGGCCTGCAATGTTTGCAGTAATGCGCCTAACTGACGCACATAGGTTTCGAGTTCTTTAGGATCGAGCGTTTGATGTTCTTCCATGCGAGTTAAGTCATCGACCAACTCTTGCACATAGGGCAGAAAGCGATTACTCGAAGCGATAAAACCTTGTTCTGCCGTGAATATGCTGGTGAAGTTTCCATGGCCAGCTTTCTTTAGCTCATCTAACTTAGCGTCGGCGTCTATGGCTTGGCGATAGGCGATTTGAAGATTTTCTTTCAGTTGCTCTATAACCTTGGTATGTGGCATAACAGCGTCTCATTGCAAAATTTGCAGGAATTATAAGGGGCAAAGGATATGGCAACAAGCCAATGGCGACTAATTGCATCAATCAGTTTTCTGGCGTTAGCGGGTTTGAGCACAAAAGTGGCGGGTGCAGAAACCGATAAACCACCATTTTATCAAGTGCAATGGCAAGGCAAGAGTGCGTATTTGCTAGGTTCGATTCATATTGGACGTGCCGACTTTTATCCTTTACCCACCCAAATTGAAACCGCGTTGGGTAAAGCTAAGGGCTTAGTCGTAGAAGTTGATATCAATAAAGTCGATAGCACAGCCTTACTGCAGCAATACGGCCGCGCCGATAAAACTAAGGGTTTAGATTGGCAGAGCCGAGATAAGCAAACGGTCGAGAGCATGACGCCCTATTGCGCGGCCACGGCAAATGTTTGTCAGTCGATACAATCTTTTGCACCTTGGCTGCAGGCTACTCAAGTTAACTTATTGCGTTATAACGACTTAGGTTACAGCACGGATTATGGCGTTGATATGCAGTTGATGGCTCGATATGCGACTTTGCCTGTGTATCCGTTGGAAACCGCCGAGTCACAATTTCAATTGTTAGCGTCTTTTAATAGCCAAGAGCAGTGGTCTATGGTGCGTGAGGCGATTAGCGCATCGGATGCGGAGCTTTTATCGTTAATAACGGCTTGGCGTTCAGGTAATGAAACTGAGCTTGATGCCATAATGCAGGAGCAAATGGGCGGCGAGGGCGACACTAAAATGCTAGAGAAAATCCTCTGGCAGCGAAACCATGTGATGGCCGATGGCATTATAAAATTAATGGGCTCGACTGACGTGACTTCACCTTTGTTTGTGGTGGTTGGTGCTGGCCATGTGGTGGGGGATAAAAGCGTGGTGCAATTGCTAGAGCAAGCAGGCGCCAAAGTTAGCGCCTGCTGGAAACAGACTTGTCAGTAATCGTTTAGGCAGCGCGTTTGTAACGACGCGCGCTCACACTGCAGAGCTTTGCCCTAAAAAGTGCACATATCGGCCGAGGGAAATATAGGGTTCGCGTTGCGAGTACTCCAGCTCCATTTGTAGCAGCTTGTGATAGTCGAAATCCGCGGGCTGACTCTTTTTCAAATAGTCGTGGATTACACGCACGCCAGACTGGCTGATGAGCGACATTCGCCACTCGCTAAACCAATCTTTAACTTCTTGAATATAAAGCGGATGAGTGGGAGTTAGTCGCACTTTCTTCTTCACTTTTAAATCAGCTGCGACGTAATCGAAATTGCCCGACACTAAAGCATGAAAGCGCATGGCTTCTTTGTTGTAAAACATCAAAGAGAATAATCCGCCGGGTTTTAGCATAGTAAGTAAACCCGCTACAGTTGGCTTAGCATCCGTTAACCATTCAACGACCGCATGACACAGTATGATATCGAAATAACCATGGTTATCGACCGATAATGCTTGGATAGGCGCATGGATAAGCTGGATAGCTAATGGTTCATGGGAGGCATCAATTTGTTCTTTGGCTTGAGCCAGCATCTCAGCAGAGATATCGCAGAGTACAACTTCGTGGCCGAGGCGCGCTAATCTTTGGCTAAAATAACCAAAACCACCGCCCGCATCTAATACTCTGAGTTTTTTATCCCCCAGTTTTGCCAGCGCGGGGACGAGGTCGCGCCATAGCACTGCGGCACGAATTTCGCCCTTGGGCGTACCATAGATGTTTTTCGCAAATTTTTGCGCGAGCTTATCAAAATTCTTATCTTGCACGTGATAACTAGGTTAAAGAGAGTGGAACGATAGTGTGGCACAGTCGTAAATTTTTCGCACTCTGGAGATGTTATTGCCGAGTTGAGGTGGATAAATTTGCATCGTTAATTTTTAATATATTGATTTTATTAGTAGTATTTATTCCTACTAAACTTAGGGATACACAGAACTCAGTGCTCTGGGTTATAATCACGCCGTTTTCGCCAAACCTGACTCTATAGTTGTCCATTCGGTGAGTCAGCATCAGCCCTTATTAAGACGCAGCACTGCCTGTTTTACACTCGTTATCAGCTTGATTGATCAGACGTTACTCGTCTGTGCGGGGTAATTTATGGCAATGTATTTTTGTGCCAAGGGATAGTTAATTAAAAGGTACTCAGACTTGAATAATGCATATTGTGTTGAATTGAACGCGATGCCGTCGCTGTTTTCTCTTTATCGCAAGATCTTCTTTGGCCGTAAGCCTGGTTGGGATCAACAGCCGTTGCCCCAAATCAAGGTGACCGCGCCGCATGTGACTGTGTCTGAAGCTAAAGTAAGCCAATATGCGCAGGTGTGTGGTTTTCAATTTGACGGTAAAGTTCTACCGCCAACCTATCTCTACGTGATGGCATTTCGCCTGCATGCGGTGATCTTTACCCACGATGGGATCACTTTCCCACTGCTTGGGATGATCCACCTTAAGAACCGCATTCAAGTGTATCGGCCTGTGACGGTTGACGAGACTTTCTCCCTCGAGTGCGCCTTGACCACGAGCCGCGAGACGGATTCTGGCTTAGAGTTTGAATTTGTGTCTAAGGCGTTTGTCGGTGAAGAACTCGTCTGGGAATCGCTATCCACCTATTTATATCGTATCGATGTTGCTGGACGTCGCGTTCGCCCACCTAAAGCCATTGATATGGCATGGGAAACACCACAAAGCTGGAGTTTGAGTGAAGATTTAGGTCGTCGTTATGCTAAGGCATCTGGCGACTATAACTTGATCCATCTGCATCCAGTGCTTTCAAAGCGTTTTGGCTTTGATCGCGTTCTCGCGCATGGCATGTGGTCTAAGGCCCGTTGTTTAGCAGAGTTGATGCCAAGTATTGGCGATCGTCCATTCACTGTGGATGTGACCTTTAAACTGCCACTTTTGATGCCTGCCGATGTTGGATTTGGCTATGAGCAGAATGCTAATAATATGGTATTTGAATTACGTGACAGCAAAGGCCGTCGCCCCCATTTAAGTGGCGATGTGCAGTTTTAAGCCGCACTCAATAATACATACAACAACGGCGCCTTCTGGCGCCGTTGTTGTTTATGGTTGTTGCTTTTGAGAAACAAAAATCAAGGTACGCTGTGACCCATAGATGCCTGCCAGATACTGAACTATTGCTGGCGATCGAGCTGGATCTCATTGGCGGCGACGGCGCTCTTGAGCCGCTCGAACGCAGGGTAGATTATTTGATGCAGATTAAGGAATCGCTCATTAACCCTTTCGACGGCTATATATCTTAAAGCCAATCACCTAATATCCGCCCTATTCAATGAGTGTTGTATTTAGCAACCCCTCATACTAAACCAAAGCGTATTTGAAAGGGAGAAACCGACGCATGCTGACAGATATGGATATTTCGAATTGCGCTAGCCTAAAAGACATTAATGAACTGGGCGCCGACTTAGGTCTATTACCCGAAGAGATGATGCAATTTGGTCACACTAAAGCCAAGGTCGAGCTCAGTGTGTTGCAGCGTTTAGCTGGGCAGCGCAAAGGCAAATTGATTATCGTCACCGCAGTTACGCCTACGCCACACGGCGAAGGTAAAACAGTGACGAGCATTGGCTTAACGCAATCGTTAAATGCCATAGGCAAAAAGGCCTGTGCCTGTATTCGCCAGCCCAGCATGGGGCCTGTATTTGGGGTGAAAGGTGGCGCTGCGGGTGGCGGTTATGCGCAAGTGGTGCCCATGCAGGAGATGAATTTGCATCTCACGGGTGATATTCATGCCGTGAGCAGTGCCCACAATTTAGGGGCTGCGGCGATTGCGGCGCGGCTATTTCATGAAGCGCGCTTAGGTAAGGCGGAATTTGAGGCGCAATCTGGGCAAGCGTTTTTAGATATCGATCCCAATGAGATCCGTTGGCACCGAGTGGTCGATCACAACGATCGCTGTCTTAGGCAAATCCAGGTGGGCTTAGGCGATAATAATGGCCCAGAGTACGCATCCAGTTTTGATATCACCGCCGCCTCTGAGTTAATGGCGATTTTAGCCTTAAGTCATAATTTGGCAGATATGCGGGCGCGGATCGGTCGTCTAGTGCTGGCGTTAAATACCCAAGGGCAAGTGATTACCGCCGAAGACTTAGGTGTCGCTGGTGCGATGACGGCCATCATGGCGGATGCGATAAAGCCGACGTTAATGCAGACTTTAAATGGTTCACCTTGCCTGATCCATGCGGGACCCTTTGCCAATATTGCCCACGGTAATTCATCCATTATTGCTGATGATATTGCCCTCAGACTGGCGGATTATGTGGTGACTGAAGCTGGTTTTGGCTCAGATATGGGCTTTGAAAAGTTCTGTAATATCAAGGTGCGTCAATCGGGTCAGGTGCCCGCTGCCGCTGTGCTGGTCACTACTTTAAAAGCGCTGAAGGCCAATAGTGGTTTAGTGTCTGAGTCAGATATCAATCTACCAGATCAGGCTCGACTCGAAGCAGGCTTTGCAAATTTAAACTGGCATATCAATAATGTGGCTCGCTATGGTATTCCTGTGGTGGTTGCCATTAACCGTTTCGCCACTGACACTGATGCCGAGTTGCAATGGCTAACTGAAGCCGTCAACGCGAGCAGCGCCTTTGGCTGTGAGGTCAGCGATGCTTTTAGCCAAGGGGAGGCTGGCGCTGTCGCCTTAGCGCAGACTGTGGTTCGCGCCGCTGAAACCGAGAGTCAGTTCAAGCTGTTATATTCAGATGAAGCCTCATTGGAGGCTAAGTTATCCACTTTAGCCGAGGTGGGGTATGGCGCAGCGGGCGTTAGCCTTTCTATCGAGGCCAAACAACAGGCGCAGCAGCTGACCGTATTAAGTTATGGACATTTGCCCCTGTGTATGGCCAAAACGCCGTTATCAATTAGTCACGATCCTAGCTTAAAGGGCGTTCCTCAGGACTTTGAGATCCCAGTGCGTGGTTTAGTCTTGCATGCTGGTGCGGGGTTTATTACCGCCTTGGTGGGGAATGTGATGACTATGCCAGGACTTGGGCTGAAACCGGGTTACTTAAAAATTGATATTGATGCGCAAGGTGAGATAGTCGGCTTAGGCTAACACTGATGCAGAGATTTATAAAAATAAGGGCGAGCTCATTGCAACGCCCTTCTTCTCTCGTTTAACGCTGGTTTAAAGCGGTGATTTCGTGGTTTGATAGATATGCACATCACGCTGTGGGAAGGGAATACTGATCCCTTCGGCGTCAAAGCGCATTTTCACTTCGCGGGTAATGTCCCAATACACTTCCCAGTAATCTTCCGGTTTTGCCCAAGGGCGAACGATAAAGTCGACCGAAGATTCGCTTAATAGATGTAGTTTAATCGTCGGTTCTGGCAATGGTTGTACCTTAGGATGCGCTTCGACGATGGACTTGAGAATCGCTTCAGCTTGTTCGATGCTGTCGCTATAACTGATCCCAAAGGTCATATCGACTCGACGTTGATGCTCAGCTGTGATGTTGTTAATTGTGTCACCCCAAATCTTATTATTAGGAATAATAAGACGTTGGTTATCCATGGTTTTAATCGTGGTTGAGACAAGGCTCATGTGACTGACGCGTCCGGTGACGCCAGCGGCGTTGATCAAATCGCCCACATCATAGGGACGATAAATTAAGATCATCATGCCTGAGGCGAAATTCGACAGGGTATCTTGCAGGGCAAAACCAATAATAACCCCCGCGATACCAAAGCCTGCGAGCAGGGGACCAAGTTCGATCCCAAGCTGTGAAAGGGCGATTAACAGCCCGATAGTAAAGACGGCTTTACCTGATAGCGAGGTGAAGAAGTCTTGTAATAACTTACTTAAATTCAACTTAGAATTGCTAACGGTATTTTTCACTATCTGTTTGGCTAACTTGCCGGCGAGACCCGCAATAAACAAGATCAAACAGAAAACAAATAACTTAAACACGACGGTTGGGCCGTGATTAATCGCTTGTTCTTGTGCCGTATTTAGCCACTGCTCAACGAGGCTTGATGCCACATCAAAGTTCAACACATCTTGAGTGATATCACCTGAAACACTAAAGAGTGTCTTTTTCAGCGCGGCGGTATCATGGCCTAAGGCGTCGAGTAGGCTGATGTCGATATTTAAGCTCTGACTATTTTGTGCTAAGCGTTCCTTTAGCATCATTACGTGGCTGGTTTGCGCCGAAGTGACATCTTTACCTGCATTGGTTGCGGTATCGATTGCTGCTTGTAGTTGCTGCTGGGTATAAGTCACTAAACTTTCTAGCGTATCGGCACGTGCTACTAAAATTTGCATCAGTGATTTTTGTGCTTCGCTAATATCTTGGCCAACTTGTTCGAGCCAAGTGAGCGTCTCGAGTTGTTGCTTGTAATAGGTGTCTTTTTCTAATTCGCGCTTTGATATTTCCAGTAGAGTCGCATCATCTGTGCTTGAACCTAATTGCTGTTCCAATTTACTAATGTTGTCATCGATATAAGCATCAATTTGTTGGATGTAGTTAAGTTGTCCTTGGATTAATGGCTGCAGAAAAGCTTTGTCGATTGGTGTTGCTTCGAGCAGATCTTTAATCTTATTACGTAACTGTAAGGTTTTGTTTTGAATTCGATATTCAACAATTGTCTTCAATTCGCCTTTGGCATTTTTTAGTTTACGTATATCCGTATCGATAGCCTGTTGCAGCATTGCCAGTTCTGCCTTGAGCGTTACAGGAGTGCTTAATGGGCTTTCGGTTGCAGCGACAGGTTCAGTTTGCGCTTGGGATGAAAGGCTGAGTAGTGGTATTAGCAGGGCAAACACGAGAGCGAGGTAGCGGTGCATAGGAGTGATCTTAAGTAGAAATATGTCTGAGTATGATAGATGTTGCCGGATTTACTGTAAAATATCTGCGAGTGAAATAGCCCTTGGAATTAAACTTTTTTGGGAAGGGTTGATTTGAGCTTAACCTTGAGTGCGGTGCTTTATCTGCTTTTTCCGACATTTTGGCTATTTACAGGCCGAACTCTAGTCGGTATCTGGTAAACTTGCGCATCGTTATTTAGGAATCGTGTTTTCATGTTGTGTTCCCATTGTAATCAGTACATCAAGGTCAGTGACATTAGCCAGCAAAGAGGCAAAGGTTTCGACGCTCAAGTGCGTTGTCCCCATTGTGCGGCTTGGTTAGGCCGCAGTCCAACATTGGCTAAACTCAAGTTATTAGGATTTTATTTGAGTGTGTTTACGGCGGGATACAGTTACTTTGATGCCTCTGTGCGGTATTTTGCGATCCCTGTAATGATTTTTTCGTTGATGTTGTTGTTTGTGAGCCATTTTATGGATCAAGTCATCACCATTGAAGCGCCCGAGCAAGTCGATGATAGCGATCAAAGACAGAAGTATCGTTAGGCTAATAAGTGGATTCGTCATGGATAGGAAAATCAGCGGTACAATTTTCCAGAGACGAACATCATTTGAGCGCCTTTAGCAGGCGCTCAAAATGCAACTAAGAGGGTTTAAGGGGCGAACTTCAGCCGCGCTTAATGAGTTTTTGTTTACTGCACGACTTGTTCTTGGCTCGTTAAGGAGTGCTCAACGTAATAAATACCACCAAATATCACCGCGCTGAAGATGACTATCCCTAAGATAAGCCCTAAGTTTTCACGAAAAAATGCTAGCATAATAGTTGCCTTTAGGTGGATAAAACGGAGCCATATCGAGCTTGATTTCGTCATTGTGCTCGCAGACATAAAAACTAAATACACTATAGTTACACTCACTTAAGCTAATCTTAAATGCGTTTTTTTACCTGAGTCCTCGCAAGATCCTACCGCTATTGAAACAAGAAGTTATTGGTAAGACTGGGTACCTCAAATATCTTGTAACCTTTTGCAAAGCGATTACCTTATTGCAACTTGCTATGGCACTGACATAGACTTATGCAACTTTTTAACTATGGGGACGACTGAGTGAGACTTAAAAGTCACATTAGACGCACAATTTCGATATGGCTTGCTGCCGTACTGATATTGCTGTCTCTTGCTGCCTCAGCCCATAGTGTGACCCATCTTGATGATGGCGCTAAGACTCACTGTACCCTGTGCTTCCATCAGCACCAACTCAACAAGATTTTATTGACCCATCCGCTGACGCTGAATTTAGCTATACAGCATTTCGATGTGGTCGAATTTATTTTACCTTCCTCTATTTTTGAACACGTCAGTGTTTATCGCAGTCGTGCGCCTCCCTTCGCTCTCTAAATCAACTTAAAATTTTAACTTATTGTATTTCTTGATGACTTTATATCTGTCGTCGAGTGCTAGTTGTATTTTGGAGATATCATGACTGTTTTAAATACCCGAATTTCTTTGGTGGCTTTGGCGTGTGCGCTCGTTTCGCCTAGCTTATTTGCAGAAGACTCGAGCTTGACCAACCCTAATATCAGTGGTGTGCTAAATGGATATTATCAGACGGGAGAGCGCCCATTAGCCGAGAGTCCAGATGGCTTTGGTTTAGGTGAAACTGAACTGGCGATGAGTGCCAATATCGATGATATGTTTTACGGTAAAATCACCGCAGTAGTTGAAATGCATGACGGTGAGACTGAACTGAATCTGGAAGAAGCCTTTATTCAAACCATGGCGATGCCAGCGGGGTTTTCTATCCGTGGTGGCCGTTTCTTATCGGACATTGGTTACCTCAATAACCAACATTTACATACTGATTCCTTCACCGACCGTCCTGTGGTTTACCGTGCATTCTTAGGGGGACATTATTTTGATGACGGTATACGTTTTAACTACGTAGCGCCGACGGACTTGTATTGGACCATGGGCGTTGAAGCCTTTAAAGGCGATAGTTTACGTGCTGCCGATGAGCATGGTGAGCGTGAGTTTAAGAAGGTCGGCGTTTATACCTTGTACTCAAAAATTGGTGGCGACATAGGCGATAACAGCTCATGGCAAGCGGGGTTGAGTTACTTGCGCAACGAAAATGGCCAAGTGACTGCCCATGAAGAAGGGGAACATGAAGATGAGCATGCCCATGGTGATGAGCACGAAGGTCATAGCCATGCCGCATCTTACACAGGTAAAAATACCTATGGTGCTGATTTTGTTTATAAGTGGGCGCCTAACGGTAACTACAAATATCAAAATCTCACTGTGAGCGGTGAGTACTATCGCGTGAGCGATTTTACACCTATCGATTTACATCCTGAGGATGCACCGAGCCAAGATTACCACCAAGGTTGGTATCTGAGCAGTGTGTACCAATTCACGCCGAGCTGGTCAGCGGGGGTGCGTTATGGTGAAGCTGATACCCAAGAGCTCCATGGCGATCATTTTCATGGGCAAAAGTTGAAGGAATCTGAGGTGAGTTTGGCTTGGCATTCTAGCCACTTCTCGACGGTTCGTTTCCAGTATACCAATCAAAAGGGTACTAACTTCGACGGAATAGAAGACGATAACATCTTCACTATTCAATATATTATGTCTCTGGGGGCTCACGGTGCGCATCAATTCTAATTTAGCTAAATTGGCCGCTGTGGCCTTATCTGTCACTTATACTGGTTTGGCCCATGCCGAGCTGAATGTGTTTGCCTGTGAACCTGAATACGCGGCATTGACCAAGGAGCTTGCTCCAACGGCTAGCATCTATTCGGCAACGACGGCATTACAAGACCCTCACCAAGTGCAGGCGCGTCCGAGTTTGATCGCTAAAATGCGTCAGGCGGATCTTGTGGTGTGCGCAGGTGCCGATCTTGAAGTGGGTTGGTTGCCTATGCTTCAGATGAAGTCGGCAAACGCAAAAGTGCGCTCGACCGAGCAAGGCTTATTTTTCGCTGCCGATCAAATCGAGACCTTAGATAAACTGGCCAGTGTCGATCGCAGCATGGGGGATGTGCATGCTCAAGGTAATCCACATATTCATTTTGACCCGACGCGACTGTTAAAAGTCGCCACGGCATTGAGTGCTAAGCTGACTCAGTTAGATCCTGCTGGTGCGGCAGATTATCAACAGTCACTGGCAGATTTTACCACTCGCTGGCAAGCCGCAGTCCCGCGTTGGGAAGCGCAAGCTAAGGGATTACAAGGTAAAAAAGTGATCGCTTACCACTCAAGCTTTAGATACCTATTCAACTGGATTGGTATCGAGCAAGTGGCAGATTTAGAACCAAAACCGGGTTTAGCTCCCACTAGCGGCCACTTAGCGAGTCTGCTGACGCGCGCCGAGCAGGGGGATATTCTGGCCGTAGTTGTGGCATCTTATCAGGATGAGCGCGGTGCAAAATGGCTGGGTGAAAAAGCGAACTTGCCCGTGGTAATGCTGCCTATGTCTGTGGGGGGGAATGATAAGAGCCAAGATTTATTTAGCCTGTATGACAGCGTGATTTCCCTCTTAAATGGAGTGAAATAAACCTATGTTTGATCTTGAGCTGATGTCGATTCTGTTACCTGCATTGGCAGCGGGGATCTTAGTGTTGTCGACGCATATTGTACTTGGGAGACAAGTGCTTAAGCGTGGCATCATTTTTATTGATTTAGCGATAGCGCAAGTTGCCGCTTTAGGCGCGATTGTCGCTCACATGGACCACAGATTAGAAGATATGCCGTTTGCTAATGTGTGGATGCCAGCGCTGTTTGCCCTTGCTGGTGCAGGGTTTATCGCTTGGTTAGCTAAGCGTATGGCGGGTGAGTTGGAGGCTATGATTGGCTGCTTTTACGTCTTGTCTGCGGTGGCCGCAATGCTGTTGCTGGCAAACGACCCACATGGCGCCGAGTTGTTAAAGCAATTGATGTCAGGTCAGATCCTGTGGGTGAGTTGGTCACAACTGATTTTGCCGGCCGTAGTGTATTCACTGGTGTTATTAGCGATATTCCTGCGCCCCCAGATGTTGGACGGGGCAGGATTTTATCTGCTATTTGCGCTAGTGATTACCTTATCGGTTGAATTAGTAGGCGTTTATCTGGTGTTCAGTACCTTGATATTGCCAGCTTTAGCGTTGAACAAGTACCGTGGTAAAGGTCGGCTATTTTACGCTTACCTCGTCGGTTTACTGGGCTATGTTTTGGGCTTAGTTCTGTCGGCGACCTTAGATCTCCCTAGTGGTGCGGCAATTGTCGCGACTTTGGCCGTGAGTGCCTTAGTTATCCGCTTTGTGTTAAGTAAAGTCTCACCTCTGGCAACTGAGCCTGAAATCTTACCCAAGCACCACGCTTAGTTCGATATTAATCTTAAAGCCCATCGATACACTGGAGGTTCAGTATATCGATGGGCTTTTTTTGCTTGCTTGTTAGCAAGTCAGCTTACAGATGTAAACAATATATTGAGTCCCAAAGCCATGGTGGCTATACTGTCGCCACTTTTACAGTCGGAGTAAATCGTGCTTTTAATCGTCAGATCAATGTTGTTGGCGGTATCCTTGTTGCTTGCCTTTATTTTTGGTGGCTTAGTGTGTTTATTAAGGCCTCGCCATCGCGACAATGTACATATGTTCGCCAAGATCTTCTCATCGGTTGCGCCAATCCTTGGGATTAAAGTGATTGTTCGCCAGCACGAAGATGTGCAGGACGGCCCGTATATTTTCTTAGCAAATCATCAGAATAACTTTGATCTCTTTACTCATACGACAGCAGTTCCTAAAGGTACAGTGAGTTTAGGCAAGAAGAGTTTGGCGTGGATGCCGCTATTCGGTCAAATCTATTGGTTGTCAGGAAATATTCTGATCGACCGCAAAAACCGTCACAGTGCTTTTGATACTATGGCGAAAACTGTGGAAAAAATTAAACAGAAGAATTTGTCTGTGTGGATTTTCCCTGAAGGGACACGTTCACGTGGTCGCGGTTTGTTACCTTTTAAAGCGGGCGCTTTCCATACTGCGATTGCGGCGGGAGTGCCTGTTGTGCCGGTATTGGCCTCGTGCCAAAGCCATATTAAGCTCAATCGTTGGAATAACGGTGTGGTGATTATCGATATGATGGCACCTGTGCCGACAGCAGGTTTAGATAAAGCCGATGTGAAAAACTTCTCTGCGCAAATTCATGCCAGCATGTCGGCGAGATTTGCTGAGATAAATCAAGAAGCGGCAGCACTTATGGGTAAAACTCTCGAGAGTGATGACGTATAATGCCAATTTGAGCCAGATTTACCTTAACGGAGACAAATCCATGTCTATTGAAAGTCAGTTAAAAGCCCAACTTGCAGAGAATCGTGACATAGTGCAAGCCCTGCTTGACGATGGCTCAGAGCCTGATGCGGAATATGTTATTGAGCATCACTTTTCATCGACCAATTTCGACCGTCTCGAAAAAGCCGCAGTAGATGCCTTTAAATTAGGTTTTGAGGTAAACGACGCTGAAGAAATGGAACTGGAGGATGGTTCAATTATCTTCTGTTTCGATGCTGTCGCACACCACAAACTGGATGTTGAATTACTGGACAAAGCGGCCGAGCAGTTGCTGCAATTAGCGGTAAAGCAGAAAGTGGAATATGACGGTTGGGGCACCTATTTCGTCGGTGATGAAATGGATGACGAAGAGGATGAAGACGACGAAGAAGATGATGGTTTCCCTCATTAATTCGCACGTGAATATCTAATCTGTACAGTTTTAAATAAAAATGCCCATCTATGATGGGCATTTTTATTGGGTGAATATGTTAGTCTTGGGTCGTTTTTTTCACACTTGTACTGGTATGTAAAACACTGCAGTTACGGCCTTTTTGTTTCGCTTCGTACAGGGCTTTATCGGAGCAGGAGATCCAGCTAGAGCTGCTGGTGATATGGGAGCCAATTTCGCACACACCTAAACTTACCGTCACAGTAATCTTAAGGCTTTCATACACTATGACGGATGCGGCGATTTTCTCCCTGAGTCGCTCGGTAAAGTTCATCGCATCTGCGCCGCTGGTTTTAGGCAATACAACCGCAAATTCTTCGCCGCCATAACGCCCTGCACAGTCGGTATCACGTAAGGATTGGCTGAGTAAGTGCGCAATATGCTGAATGACTTTATCACCCGCCACATGACCATAGCTGTCGTTGATATGTTTAAAGTTATCGATATCTATCATGACTAAACTTGCCATACCTGAGTAGCGGGCATACAAGTCGTACTCGTGGTCTAAGCACTCTTGCCAATGACGACGGTTGTGCAACTGAGTTAGACCATCGGTTTGGCTAAGGCGTTCGAGTTGCTCGTTGGCAGCTTTAAGTTGCAATTTGTTGATGGCGATATCTGTCACGTCATAAATAATCACACTGATATGGGTCACTTGTCCCGTGAGCGATGCCAGCGGCAGCAGGGTCACGTTCTGGTACATATAGTCTGCACGGCCTGTAATCGGGCGATAGTTTTTAAATTGGAAAACGTACGGACGTTGTTCCCAGCTGATAAAAGCACGGTTTTTAAGCATGAAAACCGATTCCATTTTCTGCTTTAACCAAGTGGCAGGCAGATCGGGGAAGCGGGTAAATAGGTTTTGACCTTTGATCGAATTAGGGGAAACACCGCTGTGATTCTCCATAAAACCGTTCCACAGCTGGATATTGTAATGGCGATCTAATACCACTAATCCCACCTCTATGGTTTGTACCATATCGATGAGCCAGTGTAGTTCGTTCATTGCGCTTTGGTCATTTGACATAGGATAAAATCCAACTGGTTAATCGAGTAAATAGCCGAGTTTATAGCTAAGTGTGGGGATAGAATCCTCGGTGAAGAGCAGTAGCAAATCGCATTGAATATTATGATCTTCAATCCGATAGTTGATCTCCATTGCCAAAGTTCGGTGCCATTTCTCTGAATTATCATGGATCAGATCGTTAACCGTGCAGTGCCGTCCCAGCACGACAGGGTGAGCCTGACTAAATTTCATATCGAGCTGTTCAGAAATGCCGTTAAGGAAGGCGCCTATCAGTACGTTTCCAGTATCAATTAGGACTTCTATCTCAGTATTTTTGTCTTCTGGATTAGCTAATCCCATCAGCTTGGCCATGTCCTTAAAGCTGGAATCATGGAACAAGAGCAGGGCTTCTCCCGCAATACCCGCACCGATAAAACCTTGGCAGAGCGCGGATACAGTTGAGCTTTCTTCCGTGGCTTTGAGCGCCATGGTTAACTCACTGACTTCAAGCACGTTCACATTAGGAATAGGTAGTAACACGAATACATCGAGTAACTTAGCTAACAGATCGGCGGCGCGTCCCATGGCAACGTTGGCTATTTCTTGGCAAGCGTCGCGCATGTCGACTTTGATCATCGGGACTTCGTCGGTGAGATCTTTCTGCGTCAGTGTTAAGATGCCGTAATCTTGTAAAATGTTGCTGATGGCATCGGCGCTCACCGGTTTTTGAATAAAATCTAACGCACCCAAGGCTTTAACCCGCTCGTGAGCTTTGATTTGAATATCGCCGGATACCACAATAATCAGCGCGGGTAAGTCCTGTTGCTGCACTGTTTGCAGTACTTCATAACCGTCCATTACAGGCATGTTGAGATCGAGAAACACCACTTCGCCTTTTCCAGCGCGGATGGCATCAAGGCCTTCGGCACCATTGGTCGCATAAGTTATTTCCACATCCCACTCTTTGGGTAGTGTGCGGGCCATTTGCTTACGTGCCATGGCGGAATCGTCACAGATGAGTACAGATATTGACATGCTGACTAGTGATCCTTATTTGCCCATTTATTGAAGATAACACTTATTTTTTAGGTCTGACTGACGAATTGCGTTCTTCGGGCAAGTCTGATTAATATCTTTTATATGTAACTTATAGATATCATTGATAAATTTATATTTTCTGATGGCATTAAAATTTGAATCATTGTTGAATCAAATCATGCAGAATCTTAAATCGAACTGGCTAATGTTGAGTAAATAACAAGGATATAGTGACTAAAAAAGGACTATAGAATCCATATATTGCTGCCCAATCATCCTTCGCAGTAGGTAGCATTGCGATACTGGTGTCGATTATTAGCAGTTAAATAACTAGCGGTTAAATACGCTTAATTATTGAGCTTGCTAAGGCTATCTAATCGAAAAATACATTAGGATTACTGCACGTAGTGATGACAGCCTAACATAAGTTGCCTTCAATCCCTGATGGAATTGGCAATATTTTGACTCAAGTCAAAAAACAGGCTCATGTTATATCTTTTAGTGAATTATGCCAAACGTGTTAACATTTATTCTGGACTGACCAGTAACGGAATATTTCATGAGTGGCCAAAGTGTACAAGTTAAAATCGATGATGGCATTGCCTATGTGTTGCTTAATCGTCCTGAAAAAATGAATGCTATTAACTATTTAATGTTTAGTGAGCTTGACTGCGCGATTAAAAGTATTAAATCCAATCGTGCGGTGCGAGCCGTGATCCTCTCGGGAGCGGGTGGGCATTTTAGCTCTGGGCTCGATGTTAAAAGCGTCATGTCGGCACCGATGCAGGCAGTTAAGTTACTGTTTAAGGGCTTACCGGGGAATGCGAATTTGGCACAGCGGGTGTCACTAGGTTGGCAAACCTTGCCTGTGCCAGTGATTGCCGTGCTTGAGGGCTGTTGCTATGGCGGCGGTATGCAGATCGCTTTAGGCACAGATGTGCGTATTGCTAGCCACGACAGTAAGTTATCTATCATGGAAGCGAAATGGGGACTTGTGCCGGATATGGCGGGTTTAGTCGCATTAAGGCAAATTATGCCTAAGGATCAAGCCATGTTACTTAGCCTGACTGCAAAAGTGCTTGAGAGTCATGAAGCGCTGGCCTTAGGACTCGTGACACAAGTGAGTGAGATGCCGATGGAAGCGGCGCAACAATTAGCGCAGCAACTGATGCAAACCTCACCGGATGCGGCAGCGGCCATCAAACTTAGTATTAATCGCAGTTGGACTGCTTCTATCCGTAGTCTACTGTGCCGCGAGTCTATTAGTCAGATTCGCTTGTTGTTAGGCAAAAATAGCAAGATAGCGGCGACGCGTCAGCTGAAAGATCCGCAGAAACCCTATCGGGATCGCCAATCAGGTTGGTAATGCTATTTTGTCTGAATTAGCTTGAATCGCCGTTTTTACTGCGTGCCGCTCATTCGGGCAGAAAAGCCTTTAATCGCATTTAAGCAATTCTGCCATGCGCTCTCGTTATCTAAATTGAGCGCTAGGGTAGTTTGGCGATAGTTAGGGCTTTCTAAGGTCACCGCGAGTTTTTTGCGATTGTCGGCAGTCTCCAATGAGGCTGGGTGACCGTCTGGCGATTGAATATCTAAAATGGGCAGCGTAAGTTTTGCCAGTTGCTCCGCGAGTGCTTGATTACGCTGTTCGTCTTCTCGATAGGGATTGATGACGATCAGCACATCAGGGTCTGCAATCTTCTTCTGGCTTAATAGGCTAATCAATAATCCTGCACTTTGGTCGGCGGTGATCAAAATACGTTTTCCCGCATAATCTGCACCGACGGCATCTAACTGTGACATGCTTTTGACGAGAAAATCTTCCTGCTCTTGCTGATGCTTGCTGTTATCTTCGGGCTTGATTTTAGGGCTTGGTTTGTTGGACGGTGAGCTTAATTGCGCGGCGCCAGGCGAGGTCACTTCAGTGGCGGCGGTGGCAAAGTTAGCTGCGGGCATTTCAGTTGGCGGAGTTAAACTTAAGCTGGCCCAACCAGCAGGATTGATATTGCGGCGTACAAACGCCATCAATCCAGGCGCGTCTGCGGTACCATTGGTGGCGGGCAGGATTATCGCCGCACCAAGTTTCTTTTTACCTTCCCATGGTCGCACTAACAAATCGTAGGGCTGATTATCAATCGTGATTTGTTTAATTTCATTTGTGGGTAGATAGCTGTGATTCGACTTTTTGGCACTGATTTCGGCTGGCGCAGATGTTGGCGGAGTTGTTGTCGTGTCTGCCGCGTAGGTAGCGATGGTTGTGATGCCGAGAATGAGGCAAAAGAGGAGTGAAAGAATGCGCGGCATAGAATTGATAACCACCTGTGTAGTCTCATAAATTCATCAGTGTTTGAGTATAACCTGAACAATTACCAAAAAGTGAATTTTCCTCGCCAAAGAATTGCACCTGTCATTTAGTATAAAAAGTCACTTGTAATCGAAAGCCACAGGGCACAAAAAAGCCCAACGCTGAGGCTGGGCTAATTGATGGAAACCTGCTGTTCCGCTTGGGTCTATACGTGGCTAACGAGGACCATACGGATCGCATCGAGTTGTAACTGGCTGGCATCTAGATAAGTGTTTAACTCTTGCATCTGATTGCGCAGGTATTCCAATTCTTCCTCACGGATATTGGGGTTCACCGCCTTGAGTGACTCTAAACGATCAAGCTCTGCGCTCAGTTGCTGAGTCATTTTCTCTCTGGCTTGGGCGACCATTTCATCGACAACCACTTGAGCATATTCTTCACCCTTAGCAAATAGCGGATGCAAAATAGGCTGAGATGCCGTGACTAACTTGCCGCCAATGTGACGATTCACCGCGCTTAATTGCTTATCGAAACTGGCGTAATCCACTTTAGCCGATAGATCGTTACCGTTTTTATCCAGCAACACGCGAATGGGTGTGGGCGGTAAATAACGGTACAACTGGCTCGACTTAGGTGCAGAAGCATCGGCCATGTAGATGAGTTCTAAGAATAAGGTGCCTGCTGGCAGGGCTTTATTCTTTAGAATTGCGACGCTGGTGGTGCCAGTTTCAGAACCTGTGATCAGATCTAGCCCCGTTTGCACCAGCGGATGCTCTTGGGTGATCAGCGCAATATCATCGCGTGATAACGCTGTGTCACGATCAAAGGTCACTGTTACGCCATCTTCTGGCAAGCCAGGATAAGTTGGGAACATCATGTGCTCACTCGGGCGCAGAATAATCGAGTTTTCACCCTTATCTTCTTGATCAACACCGATAATATCCCACAGACGGATCACTGAGCCGATTAAATGAGTATCACCGTCACTTTGGGCAAGGCGGTTGACGATTGCCAGTGCCTTCTCGCCGCCGTGTGAGTTGATTTCCAGCAGCTTATCGCGGCCTTGCTCCATGGCGTGCTTGAGTTCTTTATAACGGCTCTGGGTGTGATTGAGCAGGTTTGTCAGCTCATCGCTGTCATCACCCACAAGCACGTTTAATAGATCCTCGGCAAATTCACTGTAAAGCACATGACCACTCGGACAAGTGAGTTCAAAGGCATTTAGCCCTTGGTGATACCACTGCATCAAACGTTCTTGGGCAGTATCTTCAAGGTATGGCAAGTGAATTTGGATATCATTTTTCTGGCCGATACGGTCTAAACGACCGATTCGCTGTTCCAATAGATCGGGGTTTAGCGGCAGATCGAACAGCACTAAGTGGCTGGCAAACTGGAAGTTACGGCCTTCAGAGCCAATTTCAGAACAGATCAGCGCCTGTGCGCCGCCTTCCTCTTGGGCAAAGTAAGCGCCGGCTTTATCGCGCTCGATAATCGACATACCTTCGTGGAATACCGTTGCTTGAATCCCTTCGCGGGTACGCAGGGCTTCTTCTAAGCTCAGGGCGGTTTCCGCTTGGCTGGCGATGATCAGCACTTTTTTGCTACGGTGGGATTTTAAAAACTCGATTAACCAATCCACACGGGGATCGAACTTCCACCAACTGGCGCTGTTATCTTCAAATTCTTGATACAGTTTTTCAGGGCTTAGGGCTTGCGCCGCTTTCGCCTCTAATGACTTGTGTCCGCCCATCATGCCGCTGACGCGTGCGGCAGTTTGATATTGATCTGGCATGGCATGGGGATAAGCGTTAAAGAAACGCTTTGGAAAGCCTTTTACCGAGGCGCGGCTGTTTCGGTATAACACGCGGCCAGTACCGTGACGGTCAAGTAATTCTTGCAGTAATTCGCTACGGGCGGCCTGTTGTACTTCGGCATCAATACCGTCGGCTTGGATTAAACGAATACTTGGGCTGATATCTTTCTCGCTCAGTAATTCGGTCAAGCTGTTGATGGCGGCATCGGGTAATTTAGCGTTGCCAGCTAAGGCTTCGGCGGCAATGGCGACGTCTTTATAACTGTCTTCTTCAGCTAAGAAAGCATCGTAATCGTAGAAACGATCCGGATCGAGCAGACGCAAACGGGCGAAGTGACTTTCATGGCCAAGTTGATCCGGCGTTGCGGTTAACAGCAAAACGCCTGGGATGACTTCGCTTAATGCTTCAACCACTTGATAGGCGCGGCTTGGCGCTTCTTCGGTCCATTCTAAGTGGTGCGCTTCGTCAACGACTAACAGATCCCAATCGGCATCAAGAGCTTGATCTAGACGTTTTTTCTTACGCAGTAATTCGAGTGAACAAATCACTAACTGTTCTGTGTAGAAAGGATTGTCATGATCGGCATAGGCTTCCACACAACGGTCTTCATCGAATACCGAAAAGCGCAGATTAAAGCGGCGCAGCATTTCCACTAACCACTGATGGCGCAGAGTATCGGGCACGATAATCAGAATGCGTTCGGCGCGGCCGGTCAGCAGTTGTTGGTGAATAATCAGACCCGCTTCAATGGTTTTACCTAAACCCACTTCATCGGCCAGCAATACCCGCGGCGCATAGCGACGACCCACTTCATGGGCAATCCACATTTGATGCGGAATAAGTCCAACACGTGGACCTTGCAGACCAAGCAAATCCGATGAGGCCAGTTTATGGCGCAACATTTGGCATTGATAACGCACACCAAAACGGTCGAGGCGATCGATTTGGCCAGCAAATAAACGGTCTTGGGGTTTGTTGAAACGAATATTGTGGTTCAGCAGGGTTTCACGCAGGGTAGCTTGCTCGCCTGTCTCACTGTGAATGCCGTGATAGATCACTATCCCGTCTTTCTCTGTCAATTCACTGACCGCAAGGCTCCAGCCTTCATGGCTTTCAACCGAATCGCCGGGATTGTATATAACGCGTGTCAGAGGGGCTTCTGCTCGGGAGAACATGCGGTTCTCACCCGTGGCAGGGAATAATACAGTGACCATACGGCCTTCTACTTGAACCACAGTTCCTAAACCAAGCTCTGACTCGGTATCACTTATCCAACGTTGACCTAAGGCGAACGGCATCTTAAATTCTCATTTCTAGGCGGACTCTAACAAAGGGCGCGTATGTTATACCAATACTCGTGATATTTAAATCGCCCTCTCACCCGTTAGAGCCTAATTCCCAGAGTGCTAGATTACAAATTGTACAAGCGACAAAATTGTCATGCCAGTACATGAAACTGTCACGCTAATGTCACATCCGCGGTTATACACTGCTTCGAGTCTGTAAGGTAAACAATGGTTGCTGTATTGTTATCTCGTGAGTTTGGTGCCAATATCAACTTAAGGTTTAAGTGCGAGTAAAGTGCTATCAACTTGAACCTTATGATCATTCTTTGCCATATGCTTAGCCAGTAATAGGAGCCGTGTAACTTTTATTGAGACTCAAAAGTGTGTTTAAACTTTAATGAAGCACTCTGGAGGCGCCATGGAACAAGACGACAGAAAGTTGTTTGTACTGGATACCAATGTGTTACTACATGAACCTTTGGCGATCTATTCGTTTAAAGAGCACGATGTGGTCATTCCGATGACAGTGCTAGAAGAGTTGGACCAGATTAAAGATCGAAAGAGTGATGTGAGTCGTGATGCTAGGGTTGCTATCAGGGCATTGGAAGATACCCTAGGCGGTGAAACTACCCCTGAGCAGATTATCAATGGCGTCCCTTTACCCAGCCGAGAGGGTCATGCCGATGCCGTCGGTTCGCTCTCAATTTTCCCTGATCACCTTGTCGATTTTACCTTAGGCGCACTGCCGGGAGATGGAAACGACAATCGCATTATCAACACCGCCCTACATCTGCAAAATCTGCATCATCCCCGTACCGTTGTCTTAGTCACCAAAGATATCAATATGCGCCTTAAAGCCAAAGGTGCGGGTATTCAATTGGTTGAGGATTATCGAACTGACCAGTTGATCGATGATATCCGCTTCCTCAGTAAAGGCTTTTACCAGTTTGAAGGTAATTTTTGGGAGCACTTGAACAAGGTCTCCACCGAGCGCCACGGTAGACATACAGTGCATGAAGTACCGCTCAAAGACCTCGAAAATGATAATTTCTATATCAACCAATATCTTATCGACACAGAGTCTGATTTTTGCGGTCGTGTTATCGAACGCACAGACACCCATTTACATATTTTAGATTTAGGCCGTGAGCGGGTGAAAAACCTCGAGGCATGGGGTGTTAAACCTAAAAACGTCTATCAAGGCATGGCACTGCAGGCGCTGCTCGATCCCGATATCGATCTGGTGATCTTAACCGGCCCTGCGGGTTGTGGTAAAACCTTGCTGGCCATGGCTGCGGCGTTGGAACTGGTGGTCGAGCGTAATCGCTACGACAAAGTGATTGTCACCCGTAACACCCCTGAAATCGCCGAATCTATCGGCTTCTTGCCCGGCACGGAAGAGGAGAAGATGATGCCGTGGCTGGCCGCCATTACTGATACGCTCGAAGTACTGCATAAGAATGATGTGAATCCCACGGGCAGCATGAATTACATCATGGAGAAGGCTAACATTCAGTTTAAGTCGATAAACTTTATGCGCGGGCGGTCGATCCAAAATTCCATCGTGCTACTGGATGAATGCCAAAACCTCACGGCCTCGCAGATCAAAACTATGATCACCCGTATGGGCGAAGGCACAAAACTGATTTGTTGCGGTAACTTAGCGCAAATCGACTCTAACTACTTAACTGCTGTTACCTCTGGTTTAACTTATATTGTCGAACGTTTTAAAGACTTTGAAGGCAGTGCCAACGTGTATCTGAATGGCGTGGTGCGTTCACGCTTAGCGGAATACGCTGAAGAGCATCTGTAAAGCAGGTCAGTTTAATTTAGGGTAATGACTAAGGCCTCTGATAGGGAGGCCTTAATTTTATGGAGTAGTAGATTTTTAATCGACTTATCAGTGGTATGAGTAGGCTTTATCTGACAATTATTTTATGTGATTGGCAGTTCCTTCCTGCTACTATATGGAGCTCATAGTTTTTGCCGCCGTAGGCTGAAATTAAGCGCTGCAATCAAGGGTAGTGGATGAAATCGAGTGAGCCGGATCTCCAACTAAAATCGCCGATCCAGAAGAACTACAACCGTGCCGTTTTTTATACGTACATCGGCGTTATCGTCATGTCTTTGTTGACCGCATGGATGTTTTTCGACCGCCAAAAAGCACAGCAGATGGAGCAGCGTGAAGAGCAGGTTCAGCGCCATGTATTGCAAATCGATTTGCTACTTGAGTCGAGCATTAGAGCGGTAAAAAGCTTACGCAACGTTGCTGTGGATCATTTACGTTTGGGCGAACTCGTACGTAAAGAACGCTTACCCCAATACGGTAAATTCAACGAAAGCGGCCAGTATTTTACCTTAGAACCTAGCTACGCCCAGAGCGGTGAGCCTTTTACCAACATGGGTAGGATTACTGGTGCGGGTTCCCTCGACGGCCGCGACGACAAGTTCTATCAAGAGCTTGAGATGTTGTTTGAGCTGTCACTGTCATTCCCCGTCGCCAAAGAAGCCGCCCCGAAAGCCTCGGCTATCTATTACCTGTCGAAACGTAGGATCATGTCCTATTTCCCTTGGTCGAATGACGATCAACGTTTTAGGGACGAATTACTCAACAAGAAACAGTTCCAATACGCCACCCCAGCAATGAATCCGCAGCGCAGTGTATTTTGGAGTGAAGCCTATGTTGACTCCACGGGCAAAGGCTTATTGACCACTTTAGGTGTGCCCGTTTATTTGGATGATGAGTTCATTGGCTCAATCAACTTAGACATGACGCTTGCCTCGTTAGCGCGGCAAATTCGGGTCTACTTTAAGATGCCAGGCACAGTGATTTTGCTCGACCAACAGAACAATATTTTATCCCACAGCGATTTTGATAGTTCAGATATCAATCGGGTCTATCACATCAGCCAACGTATTCCCTCTGAGCTGCATTCTTTACCTGAGTCGGAATTGTTCGATGCCCACGACGGCATCATTCGTAACGGCTATTACATCCATTCGGTTGCCCTGCATAACGCGCCTTGGCGTTTACTGTATTTGCAGGATGAAGACGACCTATTCCAAGACTCGTGGGAAAAACTGCAGCTGACCTTTATTTTAGTGGTTATCGCCCTGTCAGTGTTGGTGACCATAGTGCATTGGCAGACGCGCCGCTCTTTTGTGAGTCCAGCCTCGCGACTACTGTCGCACCTTGAGGGCTGCTCCCAAGAGCCGCGTAAACCACCAGAGAAAATCACCCGCGGCTGGGAACCTTGGTTCTTGCTAGTGAGTCGGATTTTTGAGGAAAACAAACAATATACCCACCATCTGGCCGAACAGAATAAGCGGCTCGATAAGCTAGTGGCGCGGCGTACCGAACGCTTAAAAGACACCACAGAGCGGCGTGAGCGCGAATATGCGCTACTGCGATCCCTGCTTGACTCGATTCCTGAAGCGATTGTCTTTAAAGATAAAGAAGGCAACTATTTAGGTTGTAACAAGGCGGCTGAACGCATGCTGGGTTACACAGAGAGCGAGATGATAGGTTTATCATCTGAGGATCTGACCTCGCCTGAAATGGGCATACGTATCCGCGCCGAAGACGAACAAGTCTTAAAAGATCGCACGCCGCTGCGCTACCAAGAAAAGGTCGAGCTTGCGGGTAAACCTGTGCTGCTTGATACCCTCAAACTGCCTTTCTACAATCGCCGCGGCGAACTGCAGGGATTGATTGCCGTGTGGCGTGATGTGACGCGGGAATACGAATCCGCCGAACAATTACGCCTGTCCGAAGAGCGTTATCACTTAGCTATGGATGCGGTGGAAGATGGCCTGTGGGACTGGTATTTAGACTCTGAACAGATCATTTGTAACCCAGCCTATTATTCTATGCTGGGTTATAAAACCAATGAATTCCCAGCTTTAGTATCGACGATTGATGAATTATCCCACCCCGACGATCGTATTCGCGTCGAGGAATACCGTGCTCAGTATCTTGCTGATCCCGTCGGTGCTTTCGAAATTGAATTCCGTATGTTAGGTAAAAATGGCGGCTATCACTGGGTGTTATCCCGTGGTCGTGTGGTGGAGTTCACCGCCGAAGGTCAGCCCAAACGTATGCTTGGTACCCATAAGGATATTACCCGCCATAAGAGTAACGAAGTGGCGTTGCTGGAAGCCAAGCAAGACGCCGAACTCGCTAACCTCTACAAGAGTGAATTTTTGGCCAACATGAGCCATGAGATCCGCACGCCGATGAACGCCATTATCGGTATGTTGCAGTTGGCGCAGCGTACTTCGTTAACGGCGCAGCAGAAAGATTACCTCGAAAAAGCCGGTTTCTCGGCGCAATCGCTGCTGAGGATCATCAACGATATTCTCGACTTCTCTAAAATTGAGGCGGGTAAGTTGGAGCTTGAGCGGGTGCCGTTCCCGCTGGATAAAGTGCTCGATCACGCTCTGGATCTCAATGCGCTCAAGGCACAGGAACAAGGCGTCGAGTTACTCTTATATGCCCCAGTGACGGCGGGACTCATTCTTAAGGGCGATCCGCTACGTTTAGGCCAAGTGCTGATTAACCTGTTATCGAATGCGGTGAAATTTACTCAATCTGGCGAGATTGAGCTCGGCTGTGAAGATGTCGGCGAGCGGGATCATCGGATTACCTTGAAGTTCTGGGTGCGCGATACGGGGATCGGCATAGGTAAAGATCAACAGGATAAGTTATTCGATGCCTTCGCCCAAGCCGACGGTTCGACCACCCGTAAATACGGCGGCACCGGCTTAGGTTTATCGATCAGTAAGCATCTGGTGTCTATGATGGGTGGCAAGATGCAAGTGCAGAGTGAGCTAGGGGTTGGTAGTACCTTTAGCTTTACCATCAGTTTTGAAATTGCCGAAGCCGCTAAGATTGAGCCTTTGGTCGTGCCGGAAAAACTTAATAGTCTACGCACCTTAGTCGTTGACGATAACCCGACGGCACTGCAAATCTATTCGACCTTGATGCGAGATTTCCACTTCGACGTCGATACTGCCGCCAGCGGCGCAGAAGCGCTTTATAAACTGTCGCGGGCACCAATCGATCTGTTATTGCTCGACTGGATGATGCCAGAAATGGACGGTAGCGATGTGGTCAGTGCCATAGATACTATGGTCGCCGAAGGCCGCTTAGCGAAACGGCCTGTGATTATCATGATGACTGCCTATGCGGCAGAGCCCTTGCAGCATGAAGTCGATAGTGCCAATGTGTTTGCCGTACTGCAAAAACCGTTTAAGGCATCGAGTCTGTTCGATGAGATCATTGCCGCCTTTGCCGATGAACCGAGATTGAATGTGGTTCAGCCTATGGTTGAAGTTCAAGTTGAGGAAGGGGAGCACACAGGTTTAGTGCTGCTGGTGGAGGATAACTTTATCAACCAGCAAGTGGCCACTGAACTCCTTAAGAGCGCTGGCTACGAAGTGGTGCTGGCCGACAATGGTCAAGTGGCGCTGGATACCATCGACTCGCGGCCGTTTGATGCTGTGTTGATGGATATTCAAATGCCAGTGATGGACGGGTTAACGGCCGCAAGGGCATTGCGTGAGCGTTTTAGTGCCGATGAACTGCCTATCATTGCCATGACAGCCCATGCCATGTCGGGCGACAGGGAAAAGAGTTTAGCGGCGGGGATGAATGCCCACATCACTAAACCCATAGTGCTCAACGAATTATTTGAAACATTAAATCACTGGATCAAACACAAGAACCAGCATCAGAATCGTTAATTTATTTGCTCGGGGCCAGTGATGGCCTCGCGTTATTTACTTTAAATCAATCGCTTGAGATAAGCAGTCATCAAAGATGCTTATGACATAAATGACTTAATAAGGTAAATAACGCAGCCAGCCGAATCAGGAGGAAAGATGAAACCCCAAAGTGTAGCCTTAGCTTTATTTATAGCGCTGTTAGGATTTCCCACCGTTACGGTCGCGGCAGCCGCGCCTAGCACCAAGATCATTAAGCAGGGCCAAGAGGCGAAAGGGTTTCTTAATCTCTATTACGAGGAGTCTGAGGGAGAGTTATATCTTGAGGTCAATCGTTTAAATCAACCTTTTATCTTAGTTACTAGCCTGCCACAGGGCGTAGGCTCAAACGACATTGGTCTCGATCGCGGCCAACTGGGTCAGACCCGTATGGTGCAGTTTGAGCGCCAAGGTCCCTATGTTTTACTCAAGCAACTCAATACTCAATATCGTGCGAATACCTCTGATGCCGCCGAGCAAAGAGCGGTTGAAGAAGCCTTTGCCGATTCTGTGTTATGGCAAGGCAAAGTGATTGAGGGCAAGCCAGATTTGGTAGCGATTAACGATCTGGTGCTCAATGATTTACACGGCGTGTCTTCCGTATTGCAACAAACAGAGCAGGGCAATTATCAGCTCGATTTGAGCCGTTCTGTCATCTTACCCAAAGGGATTAAATCCTTTGAGAAAAACGCCGATGTGGATGTGCAACTGACGTTCAAAGGCGATGTTGCTGGCGCGCAGGTCGCACAGGTAACACCCGATGGCACCTTAATGTCGGTGCGGATGCGTTATTCCTTTGTTGAGCTGCCTGATACCGACTATCAGCCGCGGGCTTATCATCCTATGAGCGGTTATTTGTCCGATGAGTATCGCGATTATGCCACGCCCTTTAACCAACCTTTAGTGCAGCGTTTTATCCTGCGCCACCGTTTACAGAAAGTGCATCCAGGCCCAGCGCCAAGCGAAGTCGTTAAACCTATTACTTATTATCTCGATCCTGGTGTGCCAGAACCTATACGGTCGGCGTTGCTCGATGGCGCGCGCTGGTGGGAGACGGCTTTTACTCGCGCCGGATTTATCAACGGCTTTAAAGTTGAGTTATTACCTGTAGATGCCGATCCGCAGGATATTCGCTACAACATGATCCAATGGGTGCACAGGGCGACGCGGGGTTGGTCCTATGGCGCCGCACTGACCGATCCTCGCACCGGTGAAATCATCAAGGGTCAAGTCACGCTCGGCAGTTTGCGTGTGCGTCAGGATTACTTGATTGCTAAAGGCTTAACCGCAGGCTGGCAGGATAGAGTGGCGGCCGAGAAAGCGGCGACAGCCTTGTCGCTCGCGCGTATTCGCCAACTGGCAGCCCATGAAGTTGGCCATACCTTAGGGCTAGATCATAACTTTGCCGCTTCGACCAATCAGGATGCCTCTGTGATGGATTATCCCCATCCGAAAATCCAGTTGAAGGGCAATGATATTGATATTTCAGCACCTTACACTACAGGTGTTGGCCCTTGGGATGATTTTACTATCGCCTATGGTTATAGCGATCAAGGTGATGCCCGTACCCAACAAGCACTGCAAGTCGACTTGCTGGCCGATGTGGCGAAACGTGGCTTACGCTATATTGGTGAGGCCGATTCTCGCCAAAAGGATGCGAGTCAGGCCTATGCCAGTTTGTGGGATAGTGGTGACGATCCGATCGATCAGCTGGGTAAGTTAAATAAAATTCGCACTAAGGCGATTGCGGATTTCTCCAGTGCGGCCTTGTTACCCAATGAGCCACTGGGCGAGCTAGCCGATGCCTTTGCACCAATTTATTTGCTGACGCGTTATCAAATCGATGCGGTCGCTAAGTTTATTGGCGGCACTGACTATAACTATCAATCTATTGGTGAAGGCAGCCGCTGGAGCTATATTGCGCCGCAGTTGCAGTTAACGGGCTTAGACGCGCTACTTAACACACTCGATGCGGCGAGTTTAACTGTGCCGCAAACCTTGCTCGACAGTTTAGTGCCAAAGGCGGGGAATTATCATGTCACGCGGGAATCCTTCGATTCAGGTCTAGGTGCTATTAACGATCCTCTTGGTATGGCTGAAGTGTTTAGCCGTCATACCGTGAGCTTGCTATTGATGCCTAAACGCTTGAATCGTGTCAGCCAAGCATCCATGGCCGATAGCGAGCAGTTATCGGTGACGACATTATTGGATAAGTTATTCGCGGCGACCTTGTATCAAGAGGACAAGCTCGCGCTGGTCGAAGGCGTATGGATGCGAGTGAACGCTGTGGTGATTGATGAAGTGCTGGCAACGCTGCACGATCCTCAAACCTCACCAGAAGTGAGGGCTGCGATTAACGATCGCGCTCAGTTTGTGATTAAGCAATTGAAAGCGAAGTCGAATCGAGCGAATGTGAGTCTTGCGGCGCACTATACTTGGTTGCAACAGGGTCTTACTGCGGGTTTGACCGATGCTAAGGTTAAGCTTATTCCTAAGCCGTTAACCTTACCGCCGGGATCACCGATTTAATCCGATGAACATAGGCGCCATTAGGCGCCTATTTCTTTTGGATTTTTCGGATAAAAGTGATCGGCTTTACGCTCTAGATGAGTAAAGCGGCGGGTGTTTTTGTAGGGCAGTTTCATAAAGCCCGATACGCCGTGACCTTGGATTTTTCCGACATGATGCAAGATGCGATCGAGGCTCGCGCGAAACGCCGCTTGCTTACGCGGATTGAGCAGTTTCAAGTAACTGTGAATTTTTAAGTGATTCGGCAGCGCCTCAAAAATGATGCAGCCTGTGTGGTGAATTTGGTTGATGCGGGCTAATTCTTCCATGATTTCATGGGGTAATTCGAGGTTCTCATCGGGATCTTTACCGTCTTCAAAATAAGAATGTAACCGCGACTTATCTTCTAAGGTGGGGACGTCACCGACTTCGAAGGGCAACTGCAGTGCGGCACTGGCGACAAAAGGCTCGCTGGTGTCAGCTCGTTCGATATGCAGTGTGTCTTTGGCGTTAAAGAAACAGGCCTTAAACACCCCTATACGTTTAATTCCCCGCGCGAGATCCACCATATTGTTGACTGCAATGATTAACGCACTTTTTTGTTTTGCATCGTAAATCGCAAGATTGGAGTCGATAAACACGCCGGTTTCCTGCCAATGAATAGCCAGACCACCCACGATCGGATATTGCGCTAAACGACCCACTGCGGCGATAAAGCCTTTTTCGGTATCACCCATGCCCGCGAGGAAGTTGCGGTAATATTTTTCGAGCTGAATATCATCCATCTTAGCGATGGGATCTTGGGCGTTGTGTTCCTTTAAAAAGGATTTACGCGAACTGTAGCTGACGGTTTCAACATCTTTGTCGCGGGATTGTACCCAAACAGGAATTTCACCCTGTAAATCAGCTTTGGGCAGTTCAGGTAAGTGCAGTCTGTGGCTGTGGCGCATACTTTTTAAAAAATAATCGCCGGCGATATTACGCTGCTCAGGATCTGTGCTGAGCATGCCCTCTAAGGTACGGGCTAATTCTATCGGTAAGCCAATGCTGGTGGGCGAGATCACTTGTGCACCGAAGCGGCTTGCTTGCCCAGAGGCGAGGGCATACAGAGTCGCGGCAACTCCTTGCTCGTCAAAGCGCGGGCTGGAGAGTGCTCCATTGAGTTGCTCTTCGCCGATAAAATACACATCACCCATGCGGGCGTTGGTATGTTGTTGATCGCTAGACATTAACGCCATCACATTGTCTTCGACGGGTTTGTTATGTTCATCCCGCTGCGCAAATACCGCTGAGCCCCAATCGATTAACGATAAGTGTTGTTGTTCAATATCGTAAACCAGATTTGAAGGTTTGATATCGCCGTGCACTAAAGGCTTGCCCGTGCGCAGGTAATACAAGATATCGGCGAGTTGGCGGGCGATGCTCATGACCATAGCGGTCGGTAGGGCGCCCATGCGGCGGCAAAGTTGGTCGAGATCTTCCCCTTTTGCCCGTTCCATCACGAGTATTCCCTGCTTACCTACTCGCTCAAATTTGATCGCCCCTGGCACATTAGGGTGCTTGAGTAAGGAGAGCATAAAGGCTTCTTCTTCGAGCCGATCTTGAATGTGTTGTGGCAGATTAATCCGTGAAAACTTAAACACATGGGCATCGCCCGCTTGATTGATACCCGCAAAAACGAAACCGTAGGCGCCTTTACCGACCAATTCGATATCGGTATAACCTAATTTGCTCAGCTGTTGTTTACAGAGGCGGATCCACGCCTTGTGTTTACGGGCATCATTGGCTTTGAGTAAGTAAATGGATTGCTCTTCAGAAATATAAAAATGCTGCAGCTGAGGTGTTTGCAAATTGTGCTCCTTGTTTTGTTCATTTAACCAGTAAGCGGGGGAGATAATCAAATAGCGGGTGGCATTATTTTAGTATTTTGAATGGCATTGATGATCAGCGTCAGGCGCGGTTTACCTATACGATCATTTCGTCACTGACTTTGACTTACATCAAATTAAATCCTCGCGACTATAGGTAATCTTTGGGGCATTAGATGGAATCAATTTTTGTTAATTAACCCACAGACAAAGTGCAGCTAAGGAGGGCGTATGCCCACCCAATATAAAGCCTTGTTGATCGAACTTTTGGAATATCCGCGTAAGCGTATTTTACAGTCAATGGAAGTGACCCATTGCCCGCATGCGGTATTTTTTAATGATAGAGACGAGCAATGTTTAACGTGTCATCAGGGCATGGAATGTATCTGGATGAACCAGAATGACGAGCTGGTGGCTGTGAACGAAAAATCGATTGCCGAGTTAAAACAGCAGTTGTTGATCGCCGTGGACTTTATCGACTCATCTTTAAGCCCACATCATTTATCACGCCGTCAATGCCAATGCGATAACTGTGTTTGGCTGCGTAAAGTGCAAGCCACGTTAGATCAGTAAGTTAGTCTTTACATTGCTGAGTTTGCCGAATGGCAGGAGGCTTTGCATCCACTTTAAAATGTCATTAGAGTAAGGACAACATTAGCGAATAGAGATAAACCCATGGAACCCGGTTTTTGGCATGAAAAGTGGCAGCAGCAACAGATAGGTTTTCATCAGCAAGACATCAATCCTTTCCTCGTTAAGTATTGGCAGCAGCTTGCATTACCCGCAGACACCCAGGTTTTTGTGCCCTTATGTGGTAAGTCGCTAGACATGTGTTTCCTTGCAGAACAGGGGCATCAGGTCATAGGTTGTGAGTTGAATGAATTGGCAGTACAGCAATTTTTTAGCGATAACCAACTCGAGATGACGCAAACTGCCGTGGGTGAACACCAGCATTATCAAACTGAACAGATCAGCTTGTATCAGGGTGATATTTTCACCCTACCTAAGGCTATCACTCAAGACGTGACGGCATTTTATGATCGCGCGGCTTTGATCGCATGGCCAGAAAGTATGCGTGCACAATATGCCAAGCAGTTAGCGAGCTTATTACCTAGCGGCAGTGTCGGTTTATTAGTGACTTTAGATTATCCGCAAGAATCCCTTATCGGCCCACCTTTTGCGGTATCCCCTACTTGGGTAGAGCAGCATCTGAGTGAGGATTTTGATATTGAAGTATTAGCGTCGCAAGATGTGTTGGCCGACAATCCCCGTTTTATTAAGAAAGCCGTGCCTTGGCTTAATGAAGCGGCCTATTTGTTGAAACGTAAGTAGGCTTGACTCGGAAGTTGGATCTGTAACCCCATTGAATTATTCGCGGCTTTCGAGCTTGGAGTTCAGTGGGGCTTGTCATTAAAACATCATATCTAAAGATTAGGCTGGCAAGGCTATTTAAAGGTGAATTGACAGATAGAAGACTTGGTTGCCGCTGGATTTTTGGGATTAAGTTTGCTTGAGTCGGCGTGTATTTAACTTGTCGGAAGTTTGTTGGTGAGTGAGTTACCCTTTACCACGCTATTCGCGATGAACTCTATGCGACTTCGTAATAATTAGGCTCAAGTTCTAGTTGATTCTGAATGATCTGCACTGCCATTCTGGCGCATTTACCACATTGATCGGCAACACCTAAGCGCTTTTTTACGTCAGCAAGCGAGCTATCGCCCTGGCTTACTGCGTTTTTAATTTGCGTATCAGTGATCGCATGGCAAAGACAAACGTACATATATTAGTCTCCAATCGAATTGCGCTAATTCTAAATGAAAACGCTTATCAAATGCAATCATGTTTTTTGGGTGATTTTCATACTTTAACGTTTTTGTTACATGGCGCACGTTTTATCGTCTATGCTAGGTGTGTTTTAGCACTAAAAAGCTAGGCAGTTTTAGAAGTAGGTTTAGGAATACAGAGTCAGGGTGATGATGCCTCACGGATGGATAACTCATGGATGAATAACGAAGAATTAATCAAAGATCCATAAGGTTTCATGAGAACTAATCTACCAGTTACACAGCGAGAATATGATTATCCAGCGGATTGGATTTTATTGTCGACCACGGATACTCAAAGTCATATCACTTACGCCAATCAATCTTTCTGTACCGTTGCCGGTTACGACCTCGATGCCATGCTAGGCAAGCCCCACAACATGGTGCGTCATCCAGATATGCCTCCGCAAGCGTTTGAAGATCTGTGGCGATGTATCAAAAAAGGCGAGCCTTGGAAAGGGATAGTGAAAAACCGCTGCGCCAATGGCGATCACTATTGGGTCGATGCCTATGTCTCACCGATTTCAGTTAATGGCAAAGTCGTCGAGTTTCAATCTGTACGCACTAAACCCACACGCGATCAGGTTAAGCGTGCAGAAATAGCCTATGCGGAGTTGAACAAAAAGGGCAGCGTCAGTGCGTTAAAACGTACCTTGGATATGCCAGTTAAATTGCTGTTACTCGCATTGGTTGCCATGCTACCTATGTTTTACCTTGCTCTGCAAATTGGCTTAATGGGCTTTATTGCCCTAGCGATAAGCATCTTAGTATTGCTGGTGGGCGGTAATCTGGTGCTGAGTCGTTATTACGCGATAGTGGCTAAGGCAAAGCATATCTACGATAACCCCTTGATGGCGCATATTTACAGTGGAAGCTCTGATGATCTTGGCGCGATTGATTTGGCGCTTCAAATGCAGACCTCTGAGCTTAAGTCGATTCTGGGGCGTGCATCGGATTCCTGTTATAACGTGTCAGAACAAGCCAAAATATCTGCCGCCAAGGGCAAACAAATCCAGAGCACCAGTCAGGCTCAACTGTCTGAAATAGAACAAGTTGCTACGGCGATGCAGGAAATGACCGCCACATTAGGCGATATGTCCTCCAATTGTGCCGATGCGGCGAGTGCCACGCAAATGGCATCCGCTGAAACTATCAATGGTGATAAAACTGTGTCGAGTACTATTCGCTCGATTCAAGCTATGGCGGAGCAACTGCAACAAACCTCAAAAGTGATTACTGAGTTAGAAGCCCACAGTAAAGATATTGGCACAGTGCTCGATGTGATTCAGAGTATTGCGGGGCAGACGAATTTGCTGGCATTGAATGCAGCAATTGAAGCGGCTCGAGCGGGTGAGCAAGGTCGTGGCTTCGCTGTCGTTGCCGATGAAGTACGGGCGCTGGCACAGCGTACTCACGATGCCACCAAAGAAATCCACAGTATGATTAATCTGTTGCAGCAGGGGACGAATAAAGCTGTTATCAGCATGCAGCAAGGAGTGGTTGCCGCTTCCGAATGTATTTCAACGGCGGATTTAGCGGGTACGGCATTACGTACGATTCGTGAGGCCATTTCGACCATTACCGATATGACGCACCATATTGCCAGCGCGGTTGAAGAGCAATCGAGTGTGGCAAATGAGATGAATCGCAGCGTGGTGAATGTGTCGCAATTTACCCATTCTAGTCATCAACTCGGCAGTGAAATGGTCGGCTTGAATGACGAAGTGACCCGCGAGATGGATTCTCACTCGGTATTGGTCGATCAATTCTTAAAGCGCAGTTTTAGGGTTTAACTGCCTAAAATTTAAGATAAAAAGGCAATAGTCTGATTATTGCCTTTTCTTTTACTGATTTCTAACTCAATTTCTTATCTCTGATCTAATAACCTTTACTAAAGTCGACTCGATTCTGCAGTGGTTTACCCATGATGTAGCGGCGATAGTTTTGGCTAAATATATCGACGATTTGTGCGGGATGGCTTGGCGCTGAAATATGTGGTGTGATAATGGCATTTCCCCGCTCCCAAATGGGATGGTTATTGGGCAAAGGTTCTTGAGCAAAAACATCGAGAATCGCTTGTTGAGCAGGTTTAGCGATAAGCTGGATATTGAGCGCATCGAGATCGAGTGCATCACCGCGGCCGACGTTAAACAGCACTGAATCATCTTTTAGTCTGCCTAAGGTTTCAGCGTTAAGCAGGTTCTGGGTTGCCGGAGTGCTGGGCAGTAAATTGACCACCACATCGGCTTGCATCAACGTCTGGCCCAAATTGACCATCACTTCAATGGCATCAAAACCTTCTACTGCATCACCACTGCTATTAATACCTGTAACATGCATGCCAAAGTGTTTTGCCGTCTTCGCTAAATGCTGGGCTATTGACCCTGTGCCAAGCAAGAGCAATCGCATGCCCTGTAAACTTGAGTGGCGCTGCTGGGGTTGAATCAGCCACTGTTTTTGTCCTTGTTGCTGGCGATAAAAACGATGGCCGCGGATATGCGCGAGTAAATAGCCGAATAGATACTCGCTCATCAGCGGGCCGAAAATGCCTTTAATATTGGTGAGTTGATAGTCTTTTCTGCCCCTTGGACTCATCAGGGCATCTATGCCAGCAAAGTTTGATTGTAACCATTGCAGATTTTTAGCATGGGGTAATAGGGGCGCGGCGAGTTTAGGTTCGGCTAACCAAATATCTGCATCAATTATGCTCGCAGGATTATCGTCGAGTAACGTTAAATCTGGGAGACTCTGCGCCTCAATCAAGTCGCGGTACTGTTGATTTGCCTTTGTTAGCAAGAGTAACTTGTGCCCCATGGCGTCTCCCTTTATGCTTGGTTATTGTTATTTTTCAATACGCTGTCGCGGCCACTCAGATGGATTGCGCTGCATATTTTTAGGTTAAGTCTATGTTTGATCAATTAGTCGCCATTATTGCCCAGTTAGGTAATATGCTTCGCCCTTGGGCCTTCGATATTGCTACCGCTATGGTGGTGTGTCTTATTTTGGTTTTTTCAGCGGATGTAAATCGTATCTTAAGGCGTCATTTGTTGGGGCATTCTTTTGTGCTGCGAACATTTGTTTTTATTATTGTGAATGCCTTTGGCTATGGCCTATTAATCGTGAAAGCCACGCCTTGGGTGGCAAGACACATAGTGGCTATGCCATCCCATTGGATGTTTCTGTTAATTGTGGCCATGTTTATTTTTATCGGTTATTGGGCTCAGCGAAATAGCCAAGCTTAATATCGTTATTATTTTTGCCGCTACTCAAAGTAGCCAGAGTAATCGGCCATTGCCTTTTGGGTTAAGGCTTGCATGGCGCGATCGGGGTAATTGCTGAACACGCCATCGACGCCTATCTGCTTAAGCGCATGAATATCATCAATATGATCGACAGTATAAACATAAACCTTGGCACCTCGGTTATGGGCGTCGTCTACTAGTGCTTGGCTGATAAAACTCACATCTAAATGCAATGAATAGGCATTCAGTTCGCTTACCACGCCAGCCCCATCGAGTGGAATACTGGCAAGCAGCGGTGCGACTAAAGCATCCGGCAACGCCTGTTTAAGTTCATGTAGATAGGGGTGATTAAAGGAAGAGATCAGTAACTGCTCCTTGGTAAACCCAAGCTGACTCATAGCCTTTGGGTATAAGTCGATTAACGGCGTGACGGTATTAATGCCTTTTAACTCTATATTGACTATGCAGCGCCCCGCAATCAGCTCAAGTACTTGCCATAGCGTCGGAATGGATTCACCTTTCACATTGATGCTTGCTAGATAGTCCTTGCTCACTAAGTGAATGACGCCCGTGCCCGAGCTTTTATTATCAAGCCTTCGGTCGTGAAACACGACTAACTCACCTTCGACATTATGTACATCGAGTTCGACGGCTTGCGCACCCAATTCTAACGCTTTAGCCATGGCGGCTAAGGTATTTTCGGCCTGATAACCGCTGGCGCCGCGGTGAGCAAAAATAAGCATGGTCTGCGATCCTATTAGCTTCTAATAATGCCTTGTTGCTCGCGATTTTGACCATTCTTAATATGGATTTCCATCTGCGGGTAGGCGAGTTCGAGATTGTTTTCTTTGAGTTTTTTAGTCACTCGTTTATGTAAATCATGGCGCAGTGGCCAGCGTGCAGACATATCTTTCGCATAGGCGCGCACTTCATAATCTTGGGTATGTTTACCAAAACCGGCAAACCAGACCTCAGGTTCTGGGCTGGCAAGTGCATCTTCACACTCTTGCACCGCTTGATACAGGGTCGCTTCAACTTTGGCAGGGTCTGAATCCCGCGCCACCGACACATAAACAATGACCCGAGTAATAGGATCTGACAAGGACCAGTTGATCAGCTGCTCTGTGATAAAGGCCTTGTTCGGGATGATAATTTCCTTTCTATCCCAGTCAATAATGGTGGTCGCCCGAATTTGGATTTTACTGACTGTCCCTGTTAAATCACGAATTGTCACTGTGTCACCAATCCGCACGGGTTTCTCAAACAAAATGATCAAACCTGAGATAAAGTTGGCGAAAATTTCTTGCAAACCAAAACCTAAACCGAGAGACAGTGCGGCAATCAGCCATTGCAACTTAGACCATTCCATCCCGAGATTAGAGAAGCCGATTAATAGGCCGAGGAAAACCACCAGATAACGACTGACGGTTGTGATCGCAAAACCTGTCCCGGGCGAGAGATCAAGCCTTTGCAGGATCATTAGCTCAAGTAGGCCGGGTAAATTGGTGGCAATCATTAACGAGAAACCCACCACTATCAGCCCAAACATCAGTGATTTCATGGTAATGGGCAATTGTTGCTCTAAGCCATTCACACTGGTATTGGTTGTCCACAGCGTAATGCCATCGAGGAAAGAAAACAGCGCCGTATGGGTTTGAGTCCACAGACCAATCAAACTGGCTAAAAAGGCCAATAACAAGAGTGAACGCACTAGGCCAAGGGATTGGCTCGAAATGGTTTCGAGATCGACTACGGGTTCTTCGTAGGTATCGAGTCCATCGACGGAAGGGTGATGTGTTTCGCCTTTTTCCCTTTGTGCTAAGCGCTCTGCACGTTTTGCCTTCGCGCGATCGAAGGCAATACGGCGGCGTTCGATTAACATCCATCGTTTGATCAATTGGTATAAGAGCAAGAAACCCAGACCCAGCACGATAGATAATTGCAGTTGTAACAGCATTTGGAAAGCGGTGAAGTAGTAACCCCTAAAGGCTAACACCGCGCTTAAAAGCGGCACAGAAATCAGCAAGGTCCAGAGCATTTTCTGAATGAGTTTTTTGTTTTTACCGTCTTTTTTTGCATCTGAGTTTTTACGGCTCAGGATTAAAATATCTTTGTATAACAAGAATAAAACGATACAGAAAATAATGAATGCGCCGCGGCCTATGCTATTACGCACCAGTGATGTGTCGAGCACTTCGGTAAAGCCCATCAGACCCAATAATGGGCTAGCAATCAGCACAAAGTGTCTGAGCCGTGATTGTCCCGCTTGGATGAGTTTTGAGGGGCGTTTGAAATGGCCCACGAGTACGCCTTTGTCGAGTGTCAGAATAAAAATAAAGCGATATAAGAGATACACTAAACCAATCGCCAGTATGCCCATACCCACTGCTTGCACAAAATTGCGATCGGAATGATAGAAAATCAATCCCGCCATGATCACTGGGAAAGGTTTTATCAACGCATAGCTGATACTGCAGGCGAGCGCTTTGAGAGTGTAAATGAATTTATCTTGGGTCACATTGCCCACATAAGTAGTGTAATGATTTAGCAAGCGATTGAATTTAGGAGTGATCAAGTCTTGTACGACTAAACACAGTACCAGCAATATGATCCACCAAGACCAATAATCGTTTTGTTCATCCCAGGCTTTTCCCAGTTCATCCCACTGTGCTTGTTGCACAAGCCAAACCGTGCTGCGCTCAAGATCCGTAAGCCATAACTTACTGATACTTGCAGCGTTAGGCACCCAGAATAAATGTTCGTTAAGGGTATTTTTGAGGGTGAGATTCTGTTGACTCAGTTGTTGGTAATTGACCTTCAGCTTGCCTAATTCACTCAAGTATTGGTCATAGCTTTGCATCAACTGCGAGATCAAACTCTGTTGCGAGTGTAAGAGCTTAATCTGCTGCTCATTGTATAAGCCGGGTTGTTCTAATTCTTGCTCATTGAGGGCTTGTTGCTGCTCTAAATGGTATCTGTCTAAGCGCGCATCGGCGATCAGCGTTTGCAGTTTTTCGTGATTCGGTGGTTTAGGCAGTGATTGCAACATCTGCAAAAAGCGCTCACCAAAGGCGGAGTTCATTTTGACCCAAGTGATCTGCTCTTGGATGTTTGCCAGTTGTTTGGCTTGGGATTGATATTGGGTTTCAGCCTGTTCCTGCTGTTCGACCACATTATTGATCTGCAAAGTTAACGTTTGCAGCTTTTGGCCGTAAATCTGGTTAGTGTCGGCAATATTACGGGTGATAGGATCGATGACTTTTTCGGTATTAACTAAGTTTTTGGCTAGGGTGGCATCCGTTTGTTGCTGACGTTGTTTATTGATTGCCTTGTTGATGGTTTCGATCAAGGCTTCTTGCTGCACCAGTTGTTGGCGGACTAGCTGTAATTGTAATTGCGTCAGTTCAATGCGTTTTTGGCTGCTGGCAAGTTCTGCTTCATCGGTGGCAAGGCTTTGTTCAAAGAAGAGTCGTTGAGTTTGCTGTAACTCTCCCGTAGGGGTATCTAGCGGGGCGAGTTCTGCTTTTTTGTTTTGGGCGACAGTTTGCCTCGCGCTGGCGATAACGGTAGGTAAGTCATTGTGACGTAGCAATAAATCGTTAACTTGCCGGCCAAGGGTGGATTCGCTTTCTTTAAGTTCAGACAAGCGAATATAGGCCATGGAAGCCTGCTGGCTGAGGTCAGTACCTTTTTCTAGTGATAAAGGCTTATAGGCGTCTTTCAGTGCTTGGTTAGTGCGCTTCTTATGTTGCTCAAAATCAATCTGCGCTTGTTGGAAACTGGCTGCGTTGGCGGCGAGTTTTTCTATGTTAATTTTTAGTTCGTTAATTTGTTCGTCAATGCTGAGATTTTGTTGCTGATCTTGCTTGTTCATGCCAAGACGTTTGTCCAACTGCAAAGGCGAATTGGCAAGTGCGGAAAATGTGAAAAAAGCAATAATGAACAATAAAATACGTGGCATATAGGCTAAAGACATTTAGGGGCGAAAGACGCTCCATATTAGCCAAATTGCGTTGAGATTGGTATGTTTCAGGCGTTCTTTTTTCGCCGCTGTGATTGGTGCGATTGATGGGTTTCGAAGATGGCGGTAGCGACTATGATAGTGCCACCAATTAAGGTGTTGAGATTGAGCTCTTCACCTAAAATGATCAGCGCTAACATGGCGCCATAAAAGGGTTGTAAGCAAGAGACTAGCCCAACCGTTTTGGCGCTGAGTTGCCTCAGCGCAGAAGTAAATAGCGCATGTGGCGCTGCGGTAAAGACGACGCCGAGTAAAATAATTAATCCCCACACTTCTAATGAGATACTGCCCAGTTCCGTTTGGTGCCACGGCATCAAGAACACCACGGCGACCAAGGTTTGATAGAACATGGCATGGGGGCCGCTGTACTGGGAAAAGTAGCGTTTGTGCAATAAGTTACGGGTGGTGAACAAGATGGCGGACACTATGCCGATGGCAATGCCCAGCGTAGTGTCGTTACCTAAATTGGCCTCAGGGATCAGTAATATCACCCCAATCAGCACTAATACACCGCTGATCATATCGTGTAATTTTATCTTATTACCTGTCAGCAACGGCTCGGCAATCACTGTCATCACCGGATAGGTGAAAAACGCAATCATGCCAATGGCGACCGACGATAATTGCATGGCCGCAAAATAAGTCACCCAATGCAGGCTGACGATAACCCCAAGCCCGATTGCGACTAGATAATCTTGTTTGCTTGCCAGCGTTAAACGTTTGCGGCTGAATTTGACTAGCAAACCTAACACTGTGGCTGCGACGATACAGCGTAGAAAGGTGATGTCGAGGGCACTGAGCGGGATTAATTTAGAAAACAAAGCTGTGCCGCCAAATAGCAGCACAGCCAGATGCAATTCAATTAATCCCGAAGGTTTAGCAGAACTCAAGAAAGCTTAATCCGCTTGCTTAACGTCTTTCAGGTTAGCGAAGGCTTGTCCCATACGAGTCACTGCTTCGGCTTCAACACCTTCAGCAAATGTCGCGATAGCATTTTTAGCAAACAACATCACCACAGTACTGCCTAACTTGAAGCGACCCATTTCCTCACCTTTGTCTAAGGTGATGGCATCTGGGCCTTGGGGTGGATATTCCCAAGTGAAGACTTGCTTACCTGTCGGCGGCGTGACTGTGCCTGCCCAGACGGTTTCAATACTGGCAACAATCGTTGCGCCAACCAATACCATGGCCAATGGACCTAATTCGGTTTCAAAAATCGCCACAACGCGTTCGTTACGGGCAAATAGACCGGGTACGTGTCTCGCCGTTAACGGATTCACCGAAAACAGTTCGCCAGGTACATAGGTCATTTTTGATAACGTGCCTTTAATCGGCATGTGGATACGGTGATAGTCTTTAGGCGCCAGATAGATAGTCGCAAAATCACCGCCTTCGAAGCGTTTAGCATCTTCGGCTTGATCGCCAAGCAAAGTTAACGAGGAATAGTGATGACCCTTAGCTTGGAAGATGCGACCGTTTTTGATGGGGCCTAACTGACTTACCGCACCATCGACGGGATGTACCATGATATCGGCGTCCATGTCTAACGGACGAATACCGGGTTTAAGGGCGCGGGTAAAAAAGGCATTAAAGCTTTTATAGGCTTCAGGCTCACTCTGCGCCGCTTCGCTCATGTCGATTTTATATTGTTTGATAAACCACTTAATGGCGGCAGTGGTTAAGGCGCCAGCTTCGGCTGCAGCGAGTTTACCCACTAAACGAGATAACAAGTGTTTTGGCAGCATGTACTGCAGCGCTATTTTGACTTTATCCAATTTCAATTCCTTTTCTTACTGCTCAATCTTTGCTGAGACTGTTGTTATTTATCAATAAGTCGTTATTCGTCAGTGGCCGCGCGGAAATGGCGGGCATGACGTTGTTCATCTAAGCTGGCGATAATTTTATGGTAATTATTAAAGCGATCTGCGCTGATCTTACCTTGGCTCAGGGCTTCTTGCAGTGCACAGCCGGGATCGTCACCGTGTTTACAATCGCGGAATTTACACGCGCCAAGATACTCGCGAAACTCGATAAAACACCAGCCGACACGTTGTGCCGGAAGATGCCATAGGGCGAATTCGCGCACGCCCGGAGAGTCGATTAAATCGCCGCCACTAGGCAAGTGCAACAGCTTAGCAGTGGTAGTAGTGTGTTGACCTAAACCTGAGTTATCGGAAACATCGCCGATAATAAGCTCTGCATCGGGTAGTAATGCATTGATGATCGATGATTTACCCACACCAGATTGGCCGGCAAACACGCTGACTTTATCTTTGAGTATGCCTTTGATGGTATCGATACCATCACCGAGCTTGCTGCTGACCTTATAAACCGGATAGCCAATGTCTTTGTAGCGCTGTAGCGCTTCGTCGATTGCCTGCGCTTCATCGGGATTGAGCAAGTCAATTTTATTCAAAATGATGATAGGCGGAATATCGGTATCTTCGGCAGCCACTAAATAACGGTCGATGATCTGGGTGGTAAAGCTGGGTAATACCGAGGAGACAATCAAAATCTGGTCGATATTCGAGGCGATGATTTTCACGCCATCGTATAAATCTGGGCGTGTAAGTGATGAGCGACGTGGATGAACGGCTTCAACAATACCTGCGATGCCGCTATTGGCTTGGCTCTCAATGGCTAAGCGTACGATCACTTTATCGCCAGTCACTAAACTTGTGACGGCACGGCGAATATTACAGCGCACAATTTGGCCGCTTTCAGTTTCTATGTCGGCATGTTGGCCAAAACGTGAAATCACAGTACCGGGCTGTTCTTGCCCCAATGAACTATCCTGTAACTCTGGCGTATTTTTATCGCCACTATCACGATTGAGTCGCTTCTCGTGATTAGCGCGCATACGGCGTAATTGACCTTGGCTTAGGGGTTTCTTTTTACTCACTGATTCGTCTTCGTCAATTAGGTGATTTTTTGTGTTGGAAAAAAGCAGTATGATACACGCTCTTGAATAAAAAAGCCTGAATTTAGGCTAACTGACATGATAAGGCTGATTTATGACGGCAGATGTAAATAATCTCATTTGGATCGATTTGGAAATGACAGGGTTAGAGCCCGACGTCGACAGGATCATTGAAATTGCCACTTTAGTGACAGATCAAGAACTCAATATTATCGGTCAAGGTCCGGTTATCGCGATTCATCAGTCAGATGATGTGCTGGCCGCTATGGATGATTGGAATCAAAAGCACCATGGTGAGTCAGGGTTGATTGATCGCGTTCGTGCTAGCCAAGAAACCGAAGCGCAAGCCGTGGCTAAGACGATTGCCTTCTTAGAACAGTATGTTCCTAAGGGCGCCTCTCCAATGTGTGGTAACAGCATTGGTCAAGATAGACGCTTTTTAAATCGTTATATGCGCGAGCTGGAAGATTATTTCCACTACCGCAATGTGGATGTCAGTACGATTAAAGAGCTAGTGAAGCGTTGGAGCCCAGAAACTATGGACGGTTTTAAGAAGCAAAATACTCACCAAGCCCTGCAGGATATCCAAGAGTCGATCGCTGAATTGCAGTATTATCGCAGCAAAGTATTTAAAATTTGACCGATCAGTAGATAAATATGCAAGAAGGGGTTGCAGCCGCATGAATTTTTCATATAATGCGGCCTCAACTTTTTGATGCGAACAGAGATGTGCGGTTATTTAGATTGAATGCGACATTAGCTCAGTTGATAAAGGTTGATAGGCGATACCTTTGTTAATGTTGAAGGCAAGTGTAGCAGCGATACAAAAGGCGACATTAGCTCAGTTGATAAAGATTGATAGACGATACCTTTGTTAATGTTGAAGGCAAATGTAGCAGCGATGCAAAAAGCGACATTAGCTCAGTTGGTAGAGCGATACCTTGCCAAGGTATAGGTCATCGGTTCGAACCCGATATGTCGCTCCAAATTAAAATTTAGTGATTTGCCAAATCATTAATACAGATTATGCGACATTAGCTCAGTTGGTAGAGCGATACCTTGCCAAGGTATAGGTCATCGGTTCGAACCCGATATGTCGCTCCAAATTAAAACTTAGTGATTTACCAAATCATTAATACAGATTATGCGACATTAGCTCAGTTGGTAGAGCGATACCTTGCCAAGGTATAGGTCATCGGTTCGAACCCGATATGTCGCTCCAATTTCCTAAATATTCCACTATCAGATTACTCAATTGACATTAGCTCAGTTGTGATTTTTGATATGGCGATACCTTTGTGATTGTTAAATTTAGTCAAGGTATAGGTCATCGGTTCGAACTGCTCTTGATCAAAATTATGTCGCTCCAATTTCGTTCCATTTCCTTATTATTTATTTAACTTTCAATTGGTTAAGTTCATAATGTCGCTGTACTTCTCACATAATTCCCTCAATTGGCTCATCTATATTTGTCTTGATTCACTGCCATCTACCTCAAGCACTCTATCTCAGATTCACCATGCACAACCAAAGACTTACGAATACCCTTTGGGAAAAGTACGTTGAGATCTCTTTTGGCTTTTCTCTTTTATACAAAACAGTGTGATAGGATTTAGATGCGTGATCTATAGCGTGTTTCTTCAAGTTTTCCTAAATTAGATAGCTGCGTGAAAGTTAAATTATGACCTTGTTCAAATATTCGTAACGCTTTTACTCACATAATGGAATTAGACAAAATTAATAGCGCCAAGTAGTTGGCCTGACAATGGAGTGCATTATATGCGTATTCAACAATTACGTGATCTACTCGAGTATGTGGCAAATTGCCGCTTAGATATGGCGCAACTCTATGGCCGACTCAATAATCAAGCTGACTCGGCTCGTGTGAAAATGATGTTGGAGTATTTTGAATCACACCAAAAAACCATGGCAGAAAAACTGCGTGATTATATGGATGAAGCACCACATCGTATTCTTGATACTTGGTATAAAGACTTCACTTTTGAAGACTTTACTAAGCGTTGCCAAGATACTATGTTGCCCGCAAACATGAATGAAGATGATGTGCTCAACTTACATTTAGACCTAGAGAATCGTCTGATTGGTTTGTTAGAAAAAACAGTTAACTCAACCACGGCGGAAGATGCGCGCAATGCGTTAGCCAATTTGATCCGAGTAGAGAAAACTCAGCAGCAACGTCTAGTCCATAGTACGATTCGGATGGACGATATCTAAACCGTCATTTCTTCTTGATTCTCAAAGCCAGCCCAGCGCTGGCTTTGGTTTTTATGTCGACTTTGTATCGGCAACTTTTACTCTACTTTGCTCCATTTGGGCGGGTTTCTGCGCCTGAACTGATTTACGTCATAATTTCTCGCTGCTTTTTTTGCTACTTTCTTGATCTATTGGCTGATTTTTATTGGCCTTGCTCAATTCTGCCAAGACTTCTATGGTGAGATTACTCATTGTGAAATGGAGTCATTGGTGTCTAAGGAGATCCTTCATGGCACAAGATCTATCGCAATTTCCCAAAGCTCTATACACCCAAACACAAGTTCGCGAAGCTGAACTGAGTGCAGTGTCTCAGGGAGTATCTAGTCTCTATGAATTGGTCGAGCATGCTGGCGCGGCGGCTTTTGAGTGTTTAGCGAAACATAGCTCCAAAGTCTTACCTGTGTTAATCCTTGCTGGCAGCGGTAACAATGGTGCCGATGCTTTAGTGTGCGCCCGTCTAGCCCGTGCCAGTGGTATGGACGTTTCTGTGATGATGACGTCAGCGGCAGGCACGCCTGAGTGTCAGCAAGCATTGACCCATTATCTTGCTGAAGGTGGAAAATTACTGCCGTTAGAGGTTGAACCTATTCTCGCAGCGAAAATCATAGTCGATGGTCTGTTAGGTACGGGGGTACATGATGCTGTACGCGACGATATGGCTAAATATATCCGTGCCATCAATGACAATTCGGCTTGGGTATTGAGCCTTGATTTACCCTCTGGAGTCATTGCCGATACAGGCGCCGTAGCAGGCATTGCTGTGATGGCGGATATCACCTTATGTTTTGGTGGTTTAAAGCAAGGTGTGTTAACGGGTAAGGCGCGGCATTACTGTGGCGAGCTTGAATTTGCAGATTTAGGATTAACGCCTTTCTTTGCTGAAGTGAGCGCACAAAGAGTAGGAAGAGAGACTCTTAAGGACTATTTTGCCGCCCGAGCACGGGATAGCCATAAAGGCCAATCGGGCAAAGTCACTGTCATCGGCGGTGATATAGGCATGGCTGGGGCTGTGAGACTGGCAAGTGAGGCTTGCTTACGTGCAGGCGCGGGATTAGTCACTGTGATCAGTCGACTTGAGCATCAACTGACGGTGAATGTCTCCCGTCCTGAACTGATGTTTTGGGGTTGTGATTTAGTCGATATGGAAGTGTATCTGCGTCTTGGTTGGGCGCAGGTTATCGTGCTTGGCCCTGGTTTAGGTAAGCATGACTGGGGGTATAACTTGTTTAAAGCCGTGGGCTTGAGCGATAAGCCTTGTGTTTTAGATGCCGATGCGTTGAATCTGCTCAGTAACGAACCAAGGCGCCAAACGAATTGGGTATTAACACCACATCCGGGTGAGGCGGCGCGTTTACTTGGTTGTACCGTGGTCGATATTGAACAGGACAGATTTGCCGCTGTTCGCGCGATACAGCAAAAGTACGGCGGTGTTGTATTGCTAAAGGGCGCAGGAACGGTCATTTTTGATGGTCAGCAAATGGTAGTGGCACCAGTCGGCAACCCTGGGCTTGCCAGTGGTGGGTGTGGCGATGTGTTATCTGGTATTATAGGCGCGCTCATGGCTCAGGGAATGGATAATATGCAGGCAACTGTGCTTGGCGTAGTCGTACATGGTTGCGCCGCTGATCTTGCGGCAATACAGGGAGAACGGGGTATGTTAGCGAGCGATTTAATGCCTTTTATTCGCCAATTAGTGAATAGTGATTTACTCTAGGCGGAATGTGAGACTTAAGCGGGGCTGGACTTTGTTATGTGCCCCTGTGCCTTTTTAGGATTGAGTCGCTTCTCCATCAATAACAGCAGTGATATAAGCGGATATGACAGAGTTAACTTTTTTCTTAGACAACGAAGACGACACTATTGCGGTTGGGCAAAAATTAGCCCGCCATGTCCAAGCGCCTTTGACTCTGTATCTTACGGGTGATTTAGGAGCCGGTAAAACGACGCTGAGTCGTGGCTTAATTCAGGGATTGGGCCATAAAGGTGCCGTTAAAAGCCCGACTTACACTTTAGTTGAACCTTATGAGTTAGAAGGTGTCGAAGTTTATCATTTTGATTTGTATCGTTTAAACGATCCAGAAGAACTCGAGTTTATGGGGATCCGTGATTACTTTACGGATAAGAGTCTGTGCATTGTTGAATGGCCAGATAAGGGAGAGGGTTTACTGCCCGCTGCCGATGTCCATATGCATTTAAGTTATCAAAATAGTGGGCGAGAAATACGCATAGAGGCCTTGTCTGAGCCAGGTGAAAAGTTATTAAAAGCGATAAAATAAAAACTAAAATGATAAAAAATAACCCGTATTTTCAAATTATTATTCTTTCTTTATGTTCTTTTTTCTCTGTGGCGGCCCATGCTGCTAATCAGTTAGAAAGCGTACGTATTTGGGCCGCGCCTGAGTCAACTCGAATCGTGTTTGACTTGAGTGGAGTGCCTGATTACACCTATTTCTCTTTAGATGGCCCTAATCGTTTAGTTGTGGATTTAAAAAAGACTACTGCTAAAGTTGTGCTTAAAAATCTTGAAAACAACAGTAAGTTAGTTAAGGGCGTGCGGATTAGTAAGTCACCCACTAAAGGTGATTTGCGCTTAGTGATCGATCTCGTAAAACCATTGAATGCAAGCTTGTTTTCTTTGCCTGTTACTGCGCCCTATGGCAATCGTTTAGTGGTTGATTTAGAAGATAAAACGTTAACTACGGCAACGGCTATCGTGTCATCTACACCCGTCAAAACTGTCACCCAAGCGGCGCAATCATCCCGCGATATTGTCATTGCTATTGATGCGGGTCATGGTGGCGACGATCCTGGCTCCATTGGTCCTTCTGGTGTTTATGAAAAAAAGGTCGCCCTAGAAATCGCCAGACGTGTTTCCAGCAAAATCAATGACACGCCAGGCATGCGTGCTGTGATGATCCGTACTGGTGATTATTTTGTGAATTTAAATAAACGCTCTGAACTGGCGCGCAACAGTAAGGCAGATCTGCTGATTTCTATCCATGCTGATGCCTTTACCTCGCCCAATCCACGTGGCGCCTCCGTATGGGTGCTATCAATGCGTCGTGCTAATAGTGAAATTGGTCGTTGGTTAGAGCAAAAAGAGAAGCATTCTGAGTTGCTGGGCGGCGCGGGTGAGATTATCCAAAACACGGATAATGAACAGTATTTGGCTATGACGCTGCTCGATATGTCAATGAACAGTTCGATGGCAATTGGCCATTCTGTAGCGGGGGATATTTTAAAAGATTTAGGTGGCGTGACTCAATTGCATAAAAGTCGCCCTGAGTCCGCGAGTTTAGCCGTGCTGAAGTCACCGGATATTCCTTCAATCTTGGTTGAAACGGGCTTTATTTCAAACCCTAAAGAAGAGCGTTTACTGTCGAGTAGTCGCCATCAAGAGAGCATTGCCAATGCTATTTATAAGGGGGTGAGCCGTTACTATCACAACAATCCGCCAGCGGATACTTTGCTTGCCCAAAGAAGGGGAGGAAGTTCTAGCAGTGCTAAGCCGGCCAAAACCACAGCAAAAGCATCAGCAGAAAGAACCTCAACAGAAAGAACACCTACAGCCTATGTTGGTGATGCGGTATCGACAAAGGTTAAACATAAGGTCCGTCGCGGAGAATCTTTATCTGCAATCGCGCAACGTTATAGTGTGCCTATGTCCAGCATCAAACAAGCGAATGGAATGAAGTCCGATGTGGTGCAGTTAGGGCAAACGTTAGTTATACCCCAGAGTTAAATAGGAAAGCATGATGGGCATTCAGATCCTGCCTCCGCAATTAGCCAACCAAATTGCGGCGGGGGAAGTGGTTGAGAGACCCGCTTCCGTAGTCAAAGAATTGGTCGAGAATAGCCTCGACGCAGGAGCGAGCCGAGTCGATATTGAAATCGACAAAGGCGGCAGCAAGCTGATTAAAATTCGCGATAACGGTTCTGGCATACCTAAAGATGAACTCGCGCTAGCCTTATCGCGCCATGCGACCTCAAAGCTACACACTTTAGATGATCTTGAAGCGATCCTTAGTTTTGGTTTCCGTGGTGAAGCGCTAGCCAGTATCAGCTCAGTCTCACGTTTAACTTTAACTTCACGCACGGCTGAGCAAACCGAAGCGTGGCAAGCCCATGCTGAAGGTGCCGACATGGCAGTTAAAGTGATGCCTGCCGCGCATCCAGTAGGTTCGACGATTGAAGTGGTGGATTTATTCTTTAATACACCGGCTCGCAGACGCTTTTTAAAGAGTGACAAAACCGAATTTACCCATATCGATGAATGGTTAAAGCGCATTGCATTAGTGCGTGGGGATATCCATTTCACGCTGACGCATAACGGTAAGATAGTACGTAATTATCGTCCCGCTGTGAATGAAGCCCAGTATTTACAACGTTTGACGCAAGTGTGTGGCCGTCCATTTGCCGAGCAAGCGCTTAAGATTGAATGCCAACACGATGATTTGCGCCTCAGTGGCTATTTGCAGTCACCTTGGTCACCGGTTATCAGCGATACCCATTACTTTTATGTCAATGGACGCCTTATCCGTGATCGCTTGGTCAATCATGCAGTGCGCCAAGCCTTTGCCCAAAAAGCAGAACTTGAGCAACCCGGCTACGTGCTGATGTTGGATATCGATCCCCACCAAGTGGATGTTAACGTGCATCCCGCTAAGCATGAGGTGCGATTCCATCAGAGTCGCTATGTGCATGATTATATTCTGCAAGCATTGCAATCGGCGCTGGAAGAAGCAGGAGAGCTCAACTTCGTTCACTCTAGTTCTTTGGATGAGGTTGAAGATGTGTTTGTGGATGCTTCAACAAGCGCAGCTGAAATAGCTGCTCCTTTTGCACTTGGCGCTGATTCAGCTCTAGTTAATGCGCAAACTGATACACTTGAGTCTGCTCAAGATTCAGTAGCCCCTGCCGTTCAAGTAAAGTCTGTAGGCGCAGGACGAGAAGGCGCCAGTTTTGGCTCTCAAACCAATGCTTTTGGCAGTATGACAATGCCAAGAGACAGCAGCCGTGGCAGTTATTCTGCAGGTGAATCTCGACAACGTACTGAATTACCGTCAAAGGCGGCAATAGCAAGTTATGGTGCTTTACTGCAAACCCCTTCTTACAGTGTAAAAGATCAAGATTATCAGTCTGTGTTACCTATGCCATCGATATTAGATGGGCAATATTGGGTGATGACGTCGGAAGATAAACTCAGTCTATTATCAATAAAATCAGTAGCATTGGCGACGCGATGCCAAGAGATTGAAGCTAAACTAGCGACGGGGTTAATTGGTCAGCCTTTATTGATGCCAGTGTCTGTCGCGGCTGATGCGGATTGGCAGGCTGTGCTCACTGAACACGACACGCTGATCCGCCAATTAGGTTTAGAACTAACAATTCGTTACCAGCAGTTGATTATTAAAAAAGTGCCCCCATATATCAGAGAGAGCCAGTTAGCCAAAGTGATCCCTGAGTGGCTACAATCGCTACGTTTTGAAACACCTGCGCCGAGCGCATTGGCATTTTGGTTGGCAAAACACAGTTTAACGGGATTCGTTTCGGCACCAGAAGTCTGGGCAGCATTTTCGCAGTTTGCTGAAGAGAAAAAACAGCTTATTGCCAACAAAGCGATATTCTTACCTTGGCAATCGTGGCTAGAAGAGCAAGCAAGTGAATAAAGAATTACAGCCTAAAGTGTTATTTTTGATGGGGCCAACGGCCTCAGGTAAGACAGCTTTAGCATTAGAATTGGCCGAAAAGCATAACTGTGAAATTATTTCGGTCGATTCGGCATTAATTTATCGTGGTATGGACATTGGCAGTGCCAAGCCTTCAGCAGACGAACTGGCTCGCGGGCCGCACAGATTAATTGATATTCGTGATCCCAGTGAAAGCTATTCGGCAGCCGACTTTAGAGCCGATGCAATAGCCCAGATAGAAGAGATTGTCAGCATGGGGAAAACGCCAGTATTAGTTGGCGGAACCATGATGTATTTCAAAGCGTTACTCGAAGGTTTGTCACCTTTGCCGAGTGCGGATGAGGCCATTAGAGCCGAGATCCAAGCGGAGGCGGATGAAAAGGGATGGGAAGCACTGCATGACCAATTAAGGGAGATAGATCCCGTGTCGGCAGAAAGAATTCATCCTAATGATCCACAAAGACTTTCAAGAGCGCTGGAAGTCTATAGAATAAGCGGCAAGAGCATGACTGAGTTGACTCAGACCAAGTCAGCCCCCTTGCCCTATGACGTAGTGCAGTTTGCTATTGCACCGCGCGAGCGCAAAGTGTTACATGACTTAATAGCGCAACGTTTTGCGCTTATGCTCAAACAGGGCTTTATTGAGGAAGTCACAAAGCTAAAAGCCCGTGGAGACTTGCATTTAGACTTGCCTTCAATGCGTTGTGTCGGTTATCGACAGTGCTGGCAATACCTAGATGGTGAGTTTGACTATGATACTATGGTCGAAAAAGCGGTTGCTGCTACTAGGCAATTGGCTAAGCGTCAATTAACATGGTTGCGGAGTTGGCCAGAGTTGAATTGGCTTGAAAGTGGTGCTGAGGGGAATTTAGTTATACTTATGCGTCAATGCCGCTAGCTTATTAGCCCTTGCTGTATAATACTAAAACTAAACAAAAAACTATCACTGATATCGATTTATTTTATATAAATTAAAAAGGAAATAATAAAATGGCTAAGGGGCAATCTTTACAAGACCCATTTTTGAACGCATTGCGTCGCGAGCGCGTTCCTGTATCAATTTACTTGGTTAACGGCATTAAACTCCAAGGACAGGTAGAGTCGTTTGATCAATTTGTCATTCTGTTGAAAAATACAGTGAGCCAAATGGTTTATAAACACGCTATTTCTACTGTCGTGCCAGCACGCCCATTCAACGTTACTGGTCACCAAAATGCCCAAGGCGGATATGGTGCTCAAGATGATGCGCCTAGTGGCGAATAAGTATTATCTGAGGAGTTTGCTTCTTGTTTGATCGTTATGAGGCGGGAGAAACTGCGGTTCTTGTCCATATCGACTTTTCCGATGAGGAACGCCGAGAAGATTTAGTCGAGCTGCAGCTATTAGTAGAATCAGCTGGGGCAAGATCAGTCGGGGTGATTACTGGAAGTCGACGTTCACCGGATCGCAAATTTTTTGTGGGTTCTGGTAAAGCCGAAGAGTTAGCTGCATTAGTGGCGGCGACTGAAGCCAATGTGGTGATTTTTAATCATGCATTGAGTCCAGCCCAAGAGCGTAATCTTGAGCAAGTGTGTCAGTGTCGAGTGCTCGACCGTACGACACTTATTCTCGATATTTTTGCCCAAAGAGCGCGAACTCACGAAGGTAAGTTACAGGTGGAGCTAGCGCAATTGCGCCATATGTCGACTCGCCTGATCCGTGGTTGGACGCATCTTGAAAGGCAAAAGGGCGGTATTGGTTTACGTGGTCCAGGGGAAACCCAGCTCGAAACCGATAGACGTTTGCTCAGAGGACGGATTAAAAATATCAACAAACGTTTAGAGCGAGTTGATAAGCAACGTGAACAGAGTCGACGTGCACGTAAGCGTAGTGATTTGTCGACAGTTTCACTAGTCGGCTACACTAACGCGGGTAAATCAACGCTGTTTAATGCCCTAACATCATCTGATGTTTATGCTGCAGATCAGCTATTTGCCACACTCGATCCTACGCTAAGAAAGTTAGATTTACCTGATGGTGCCGTGATATTAGCGGATACTGTAGGGTTCATTCGTCATTTGCCCCATGATCTCGTTGCTGCATTTAAGGCAACCTTACAAGAGACAAGGCAAGCTGAGTTATTACTACACATAGTTGATTGTGCAGATGAAAACATGGCGGATAATTTTGATCAGGTTCAATCTGTACTGAAAGACATCCAAGCCGATGAAGTCATGCAACTCGTGGTCTGTAACAAAATCGATTTACTCGAAGATGTGACGCCAAGAATTGAATATAACGACATAGGCAAACCCGTTCGAGTTTGGGTTTCAGCACAGAAGCGTTTAGGATTTGATTTGCTATTGAAAGCCATCACTGAGCTTATTGGTGAGGTGATTAAAGAGCTAACACTTAGAATTCCGGCAACTGCTGGACATTATCTTGGCCAGTTTTATCGACTGGATGCGATACAGCAGAAAGAGTACGACGATCTGGGGAACTGTATTTTGTCTGTTCGTTTATCGGACGCCGATTGGCGCCGATTAACAAAACAGAGTCAGGGTGAGTTAGAAACCTTCATCTTCGAAGATTCGATAGATGAAGCTGTTTGTTAATAATCTAATTTATTTCATCCACTTATGGAGTGCTAAATGGCTTGGAACGAGCCCGGTAACAAGGGTAATGATCCTTGGGGAAATAAAGGTGGTAACGACAAAGGACCACCGGACCTTGACGAGGTTTTTCGTAATCTTTCAAAGCGCTTTGGCGGCAAAGGAAATGGCTCAGGCCAGTCTTTTAGTTCGTTTAGCCTAATCATCATTCTTGCTGTTGCTGTAGTTGTTTGGGGACTTTCGGGTTTTTATACAATTAAAGAAGCTGAGCGTGGTGTGGCACTGCGATTTGGTAAACACGCTGGCGAAATTGGCCCTGGACTTCATTGGAAAGCCACATTTATCGACCAAATTTATCCCGTCGACATTCAATCGGTTCGCTCTATTCCTGCGTCTGGTAGCATGCTGACATCCGATGAAAACGTCGTGAAAGTTGAGCTTGATGTTCAGTATCGTATTTTAGATGCTTACTCATATCTATTTAGTGCCGTCGATGCGAACGCCAGTTTGCGTGAAGCGACTGACAGTGCACTGCGTTATGTCATTGGACATAACAAGATGGATGATATTCTGACTACGGGCCGTGATGCTATTCGTCGCGATACGTGGAAAGAGTTAGAGCGCATTCTTGAACCGTACAAATTGGGTCTTGCTGTTGTTGACGTTAACTTCTTACCGGCACGTCCGCCAGAAGAAGTGAAAGACGCCTTCGATGATGCGATTTCTGCCCAAGAAGATGAACAACGTTTTATTCGTGAAGCTGAAGCTTATGCCCGTGAAATTGAACCAAAAGCTCGTGGTGAAGTTGAACGTATGGCGCAACAAGCGAATGCTTACAAAGAGCGTGAAGTCTTAGAAGCTCGCGGTAAAGTGGCTCGTTTTGAGTTGTTATTACCAGAGTATCAAGCTGCGCCTGAAGTGACTCGTAAGCGTTTGTATCTTGATACAATGCAGCAAGTGATGACAGATACGAATAAAGTGCTGATTGATGCTAAGAACAACGGCAACTTAATGTACCTACCGCTAGATAAGTTAATTCAGCAGAAGCCTGCGACAAATGAGCTGGAAGCTAAGCCACAGCAAAATGTTAATTCTTCATCTGTATCAACGACTCGCGCGAATGAGCCTTTGAGTGGACGTCCATCCCGCGATGATCGTACTCGCCAAGGGAGGGAGTAATCCATGGGTAGATTAAGCGTTATTCTTATCGCCGTGCTCTTAGGTATTGGTTTGTCATCTTTAATGGTGGTGAATGAAGGTGAGCGCGCTATTGTGGCGCGTTTCGGTGAAATTTTAAAAGACGACGTTGACGGTAAGCAAGTCACCCGCGTCTATGGCCCAGGCCTGCACATGAAAGTGCCTGTGATCGATAAAGTAAAATTACTCGATGCTCGTATTCAGACACTCGATGGTGCAGCTGATCGTTTTGTAACTTCAGAGAAGAAAGACCTTATGGTCGATTCCTATGTGAAGTGGCGCATTATGGATTTCGAAAAATATTACCTGTCTACAAACGGTGGTATTAAGTCGAATGCAGAATCGCTATTACAACGTAAAATCAACAACGATTTACGCACAGAGTTTGGTCGTCGCACTATTAGAGAGATTGTTTCTGGTAAGCGTGATGAACTGCAAAATGATGCGTTATCCAATGCCTCAGAAAGTGCAAAAGACTTAGGTATTGAAGTTGTTGATGTGCGTGTAAAGCAAATCAATCTACCGGCTAACGTCAGTAACAGTATTTACCAGCGTATGCGAGCAGAGCGTCAAGCTGTGGCAAAAGAGCATAGAGCGCAAGGTAAAGAACAGTCTGAAATTATTCGTGCAACAATAGATGCTAATGTGACGGTGAAGATTGCCGAAGCTGAACGTAAAGCCTTAACCATTCGAGGTGAAGGGGATGCGTTAGCAGCGAAGATATATTCTGATGCTTACAACAAAGATGCTGAGTTCTTCGGTTTTGTTCGTAGCTTAGAGGCTTATCGAGCCAGCTTCTCAGGCAAGTCCGATATTATGGTGTTAGAGCCTGATAGCGAGTTCTTCAAGTATATGAAGAGCACTGCACCTAAGAAGTAATACATTAAAAGTATTGATTTAATAGGTCCTGTTACTCAGGGCCTATTTTTTTATCTGGCGATTGTTAACTTAGATTGAAAAGTCTGGGCTAATTTATATTAGCGATGCATGCTTTATGCCGATATCACAGACAAGAAGCTTAAAATATGATCCAAATGAATTAAAATGGGTTAATAGTTGGGTGTTTTTTAGGCTTTTTTTAAAAAACACGCAATCTCCCTAACTTACTTGCGTGTTTTCACTATGATCTGCTTCTAATTTTTAGCTATAATGAGCCCCGCTTCAAACTTCGATTTTTGACCCTAGTGATGACTAAGGGCTGAAAGTCTTTGAAATATAAAAATTCCAACACCCTCTGGGAGATAAGTGGATGAGCAATGCGCCAGTCGATACCGGACGTCGCAGATTCCTGACAGCCGCAACCGCCGTAGTAGGTGGTGCTGGTGCCGTCGCTGTAGCGGTTCCTTTCATCAAGTCATGGAATCCGAGTGCCAAAGCGAAAGCTGCAGGTGCACCGGTCGAAGTAAATATCAGTAAAGTAGAGCCAGGTCAGCTGATCCGTGTTGAGTGGCGTGGAAAACCTGTATGGGTTGTCCGTCGCACAGATGCTGTGATCAATGAACTGCCAACACATGATGATAAGTTAAGAGATCCTGCTTCTGCTGAGATGCAGCAGCCTGATTATGCAACAAATCCTTTGCGCTCAATCAAGCCAGAGTATTTTATTGCTGTCGGTATTTGTACCCACCTCGGATGTTCACCTACTTATTTGCCAGATTCATTTGGTGAGCAAGTTGAAGGTGTCACTTCTGGTTTCTTCTGTCCATGTCATGGCTCTAAGTTCGATATGGCTGGTCGCGTTTTCCAAGGCGTACCTGCTCCATTGAACCTAGTTATCCCTCCACATCAATACGTTGATGATGGCACCGTGATTATCGGTGTAGATAAAGGAGTGGCGTAATGGTTAAGAATTTAATTAATTGGATTGATGCGCGTATCCCAATGACGGCGACTTATAACCGTCACGTGGGCCAGTACGCTACGCCAACTAACTTTAACTTTTGGTATTTTTTCGGTTCGCTAGCGATGTTGGTATTGGTTAACCAATTACTGACAGGTATCTGGTTGACGATGAACTATGTACCAACAGCAGAAGGCGCATTTGCCTCTGTTGAATACATAATGCGTGATGTTGAATACGGTTGGTTACTGCGTTATATGCACTCAACGGGTGCATCAGCCTTCTTCGTTGTGATCTATCTGCACATGTTCCGTGGTTTAATTTACGGTTCATATCAGAAGCCTAGAGAACTACTGTGGCTGTTCGGTATGTTAATTTTCCTCGTGCTGATGGCCGAAGCCTTTATGGGTTATTTGCTGCCATGGGGTCAAATGTCATATTGGGGCGCGCAGGTAATTATCTCTCTGTTCGGTGCGATTCCAGTTATTGGTGACGACTTAACCCTGTGGATCCGTGGTGACTACGTGATCTCTGGCGCAACGCTGAACCGTTTCTTTGCGCTGCACGTTATTGCTCTGCCGCTAGTATTAGTCGTACTCGTGTTTTTACACTTAATTGCGCTGCATGAAGTGGGTTCTAACAACCCTGACGGTATCGAAATCAAGAAGAACAAAGACGAAAATGGCTGGCCAGTTGACGGTATTCCATTCCACCCATATTACACTGTAAAAGACATCATGGGCGTCGCGGGCTTCCTGATAGTGTTCTGCTATGTGTTGTTCTTTATTCCTGAAGGCGGTGGTTACTTCCTTGAAAAGCCAAACTTTGAAGCGGCTAACTCGATGAAGACACCTGAACACATTGCACCCGTTTGGTACTTCACTCCTTTTTACGCCATTTTACGTGCAGTGCCTGATAAATTGGGTGGCGTGATAATGATGGGTCTGTCGATTGCAGTACTGTTCGTATTGCCTTGGTTAGATCGCTGTAAAGTGAAGTCAGTTCGCTACCGTAGTACGCTACATAAGCTGAACATTGCTCAATTTGCTATATCTTTCATAGTATTGGGTTATTTAGGGGTAGTGCCTGCCACGCCGACGCTGACGATAGTTGCACAGGTGTTTACTTTCACTTACTTTGGTTTCTTTGTGGCGCTGTGGGTATACAGCAAGAATGAAAAAACTAAACCTGTTCCAGCGAGGTTGACACACTAATGAAAAAATTATTGATTGCATTAGTTACCTTGTTGCCGACGTTGGCTATGGCCGCGAGCGGACATAAAATTCATTTAGAAGATGCCAATGTTGATCTGCATGATAAAGCTTCTTTAGAGCGTGGTGTGGATCTGTTCCAACATTACTGTTCTGGTTGCCACAGCACTCAGTATCAACGTTATGAACGTGTAGCGACCGATATCGGTATCTCTGCGGATGATATGCGTAATAAGTATATGTTCACCGATGCTAAAATTGGTGAGTTGATGCAAAACGCTATTCCACCTAAAGATGCTGCTAAATGGTTTGGTGCTACACCGCCAGACTTAACTTTAGTTGCTCGCGTGCGTGGTGAAGATTGGGTTTATTCCTATCTGAAAGGCTTCTATAAAGATCCAAGTCGCCCATTTGGTGTGAATAACACAGTATTCCCATCTGTTGGTATGCCACATGTACTCGAAGAGTTACAAGGCACACCAGTTAAACAAGAAGATGGCACTATTGTGGTGACTGGCGGTAAATTGAATGCGGAAGAATACGACCAAGCAGTACGTGATATCACTGGCTTCTTAGTTTATTCGGCTGAACCTGTTAAGCTAGAGCGTCAAGCTATGGGCTGGTGGGTACTCGGATTCCTATTTATATTCTTTATTGTGGCCTACCTCTTGAAGAAAGAGTATTGGAAAGATGTACACTAGGCACCAATAACGGGTAAAATGTAATATCCGCATAGTGTAAACGGGGGGCTTTGCCCCTCGTTTACTTTTGTTTTATTTCGATTCTGGAGGGTATCAATGGCTGTTGCTGCCAACAAACGCTCTATCATGACACTGTTTTCAGGTGCTGATGATCTGTATAGCCATCAAGTACGTATCGTGTTAGCTGAGAAAGGGGTTACTGTTGATGTTTTACAGGTCGACCCTAACGAAATGCCTGAGGATTTGCTTGAAGTAAATCCATATAACTCAGTGCCAACTTTGGTAGACCGTGAACTCGTTTTATACGAATCACGTATTATCATGGAATATTTGGATGAGCGTTTTCCTCATCCGCCTTTGATGCCAGTTTATCCAGTGTCTCGCGGCCAAAGCCGTTTGATGATGCACCGCATCGATACTGACTGGTATTCGCTCGTTGACCGTATCCGTAAAGGTGATCGTGTTGAAGCGGCTCGTAAAGAGTTGACTGAAAGCCTGATCGCAATTGCGCCTATCTTCGGTGAAGTGCCTTACTTCATGAGCGAAGAATTTGGTCTAGCGGATTGCTACCTTGGCCCATTGTTGTGGCGTTTACCTGTATTAGGTATTGAGCTAGATAGCCGTGTAGCTAAAGATATCAAAGCGTATATGACACGTATTTTTGAGCGTGAATCGTTTAAAGCTTCTTTAACTGAAGCCGAACGCGAAATGCGCATGGGTATGTAATGAAACCTTTGACTCCAAATCGTCCTTATTTACTAAGGGCTTACTATGATTGGTTGATGGACAACCAATTGACTCCTCACGTTGTGGTTGATGCCTTTGTTGAAGGCACTCAAGTACCGCAGCAATACGTGAAGGATGGCCAGATAGTGTTGAATATCGCTGCTGGCGCAGTGGGCAATTTGCAAATTAGCAATGAGTGTGTGGAGTTCAATGCGCGTTTTGGTGGTGTTCCTCAGCAGGTGATGTTGCCAATGGCGTCGATTGTCGCTATTTATGCCCGCGAAAACGGTGCTGGCACTGTCTTCGATATCGAAGATGCTTACCTGGTGGACGATGAAGTTGATTCATCTTTATCTGTCGTTGAAACAACAGATAAAGCGTTTGAACCGACAGATGAGCCCCCTAAGCGTCGCAGTCATTTAACTGTGGTTAAATAACTGTGGTGAAATGCCCAAGTCGTTTAAAAACTAAGCCAGTCTAATGACTGGCTTTTTTGTCGCTGTATTTTATCGCCGTAATTGGTTAAACCTTAAGTACAAGGTGTGATAGCATTTGCGCCCGCATTCATCCGTTAGATATGCGTTACCTTTACCCATTTAGACCAATGGATCTTGTATGTTGCTAATGATCGATAATTACGACTCTTTCACCTTTAACTTAGTGCAGTATTTTCAGCAGCTAGGGCAAGAGATAGTGGTTAAACGTAATGATGAAATTAGCCTAGCCGACATCGAGGTGCTTGCGCCTAGTCATTTGGTGATTTCTCCAGGACCTTGTACTCCCAATGAGGCGGGGATCTCCCTTGCGGCGATTGAATATTTTGCTGCGCGAATGCCAATCTTAGGTGTCTGTTTGGGACATCAGGCGATGGCGCAGGTTTTTGGTGCCAATGTAGTGCGTGCCGAACGGGTGATGCACGGCAAGGTCAGCGTTATTGCGCATACAGGACAGCGGTTATTTAAGGGATTAAATCAGCCTTTAACCGTGACACGTTATCACTCGTTACTGGTTGATGCTGTGCCTGAAGGTTTTGTACTCGATGCTTGGTTTGACGATGCAATTCACGGCCGAGAAATCATGGCCATGAGCCATCAAGACTTACCGCTTTATGGGGTGCAATTTCATCCCGAATCAATTCTCACCGAGCAAGGTCTCGAACTGTTAGCCAATTTTTTAGCGCAACCGGCTGTGTCCGTATAATTTCCTCGCCTTAAAAACTCTCCACACTATCAATTTCTGTTACAAGATTTATCCTTCTTTTAAGCAAGTTTAGCGATTAACTATGCTATAACTGCCGCAAAACTACGCGAATAGGCGAAACCAGCAGATAAGTAGACTGGGTCATTTAGCCATTGCGATAACAATAAAAGGAAGGATAAATGAGAAGCGTAATGCGAAATTTGGGTTTTAGTGCGTTAGCGGTTGCCGTATTGGCAGGGTGCGCAGCGACATCGACTGAAACTGCAACTCCCGTAATAGCTCCGCCAGCATTCCAAGTTCCCTTAGCCCAACCGCCACAAGTTTCACAGGCGCTTACGCTTAATCAAATTATGGCAAATCCTGATTGGATGGGGATCTTTGCCAAAGAGGCTTACTGGAGCGACGATAGCCAAAGCGTGCTGTTTGCCCGCCAAGCGAGTGCTTCACCTCTGCGTAGCTATTATCAGCAAGGCATCAATGACAGTCGCGCCGTCGAGCTAGCTCTCGATAAGTTACATGCGGCAGATCAGCAGTTTGGTGTGTTTGACCGCACTAAGTCCCACAAGGCTTATCTGTATCAGGGCAACATTTTTGTTAAGCAATTAAGCACGGGTAAGATCAGCCAATTGACTCGCCAGCGCACCGCCATCGATGGTGTGCGTTATCTTAATAATGGAGATATTGCCTATTGGCAGGGCGACAATGTTTTCCAAATTCATCAAGATTCAGGCTTAGTCGAGCAACTTGCTGAAATTAAAATGGCGAAAGCACCAGAAGTGGTAAAAGAGCCGACGTCTTATATTGCGAAACAACAGCACAGATTGATTCAGTATGTAGCGCTGCAGCAAGAAAATGCTAAAGCTAAAGCGCAGTACCAAGATGAATTACAAAAAAACGATCCTACGCTCGCCGCCAGTACTTGGTATTTAGGCGATAGCGAAGTGGTGTCAGAGCTGAGTTTATCACCCGATGGCCGCTATATTTTAGTTGCGCTTACAGATAAAAATTACACAGGTAGCAGCGAACACGACATCATGCCTAATTACTTAGGTAGCGAAGGTTATATCGACCCTGTGCCAGTGCGTGCGCGCGTGGCTGAAGATACGCCACCAGGGCAACGTTTTGTTGTGCTTGATTTAAAACAACATAAAAAAGTCGATATCACAATCGAGGGCCTTACTGGTTTTGATGAAGATGTGCTAGCCAAAGTGAAAGCTGAAAATGCTAAAGCGAAAGGCGAAACTTATCAAAGTACTAAATCGCCACGTAAAATTCAGTTGATGCAGGATTGGGGCTGGACTCAGAGTGCGATTCAATGGCATGAGTCGGAAAATAAATTAGCCCTGATGCTAGAAGCAACTGATAACAAAGATCGCTGGATCGCCAGTGTCGATCTTGCTAAGGGTAAATTCATTACCGAACATCGTTTGCATGATGATGCATGGGTGAATTACGACTACAACCAATTCGGTTGGTTACCGGATACGGATACCTTGTATTACTTGTCAGAAGAGTCCGGTTATTCGCAGCTTTATATTAAAGCTCAAGGCGAAAAGCCGCGTGCGTTAACCCAAGGCAAGTTTGTGGTGAGTGATATTACGCTGTCACCGGATGCCAATTACATCTATTACAAAGCGAACCAGAGTCACCCCGGCATTTATAACGTTCACCGCGTGAATCTTGCCACAGGTAAAAATGAGCAACTAACCCAGTGGGATGGCAACTTAGATTACAGCTTAAGCCCCGATGGCACTCAGCTATTACTCAATGCTTCACGCCGTACTCAGCCAAATGAGCTTTATGTTCAACCCATTGGCGGCGAGTTAAAGCAGCTGACGTCTTATACCAGTGATGCCTTCAAAAATTACCCATGGCAAGCGCCAGAAGTGGTAGCAGTACCTTCAAATCATGGTGCTGGCAATGTGTACGCTCGAGTTTATCTGCCGCAAGGCTATGATAAGTCCCGCGCTGAGAAATATCCTGCGGTGATTTTCAATCACGGCGCAGGTTATCTGCAGAATGCCGATTATGGTTTTAGCGGTTATTTTCGCGAGTTTATGTTCCACAACCTGCTGACTCAACAAGGTTATGTTGTGATGGACATGGATTACCGTGGCTCTAAAGGTTACGGCCGAGATTGGCGCACCGCTATTTATCGCAATATGGGTCATCCAGAAGTGGAAGACTTAAAGGATGGCGTAACGTGGATGGCGACTCATACCCATGTCGATACTAAGCGTGTCGGTACTTATGGTGGCTCTTACGGTGGATTCTTAACGTTTATGTCTTTGTTTACCGCGCCGGACTTGTTCCAAGCTGGAGCTGCATTGCGTCCTGTGGCGGACTGGGCACATTATAATGCGCCTTATACCTCTAATATCTTAAATACGCCTGATGTCGATCCTATCGCCTATGAGCGCAGCTCTCCTATTGAGCATGCTCAAGAATTAACTAAACCATTGCTTATCATGAGTGGCGTAATGGACGACAACGTTTTCTTCCAAGACAGTGTGCGTATGGTACAGCGCCTCATTGAACTGGAAAAACCAACCTTTGAAATGGCGATTTATCCTGTCGAGCCCCATGGTTTCCGTCAACCTTCTAGCTGGTTAGATGAATACCGCCGCATCTATAAGTTATTTGAACAAGAACTCAAATAATTCAGTTCGATTTCTGTTAAAGGTCTCCTAGTCGAGGCCTTTTTATTGGGTAACTGACTAGGAAATATCCGATATAACTCTTTGTTTGCGTTCTGCGACTTTGCATTATTGCTAAGATTAAGTGTATGTGCTGAAATTGTAATGATTTTGAGAGTTTGATTGTGTTGACGTCACTCGGGCATTAGCGATATAGGAAAGATTCATAGTGGCGATTTCGGTTGCGGGCGGTGTAAGACCCGGCAAAATTATAGAGATAGAGCACAGACTCTATCAACAATTGATCCTCGGAAAGCAAAAAGCGAGCCCGACTCTTTTGGATGAACTCGACCTTGAATTAGAGGCCGATGCAAATAAGTTAGATGTTGAACGCGAAGCGATTTTGGTGCGTTTGATGAAACAAATTAAAGCTAAAGAAGTGTTTGAAGCCGTATCGAGCCAGTTGCATGAAACTGTCATTAATGCCATCGAGCATCAACTCGCGTCCCCTGAATCTGTTCTGGCTAAGTCAGACATCAATGAGTCGCAAATCCTCTTGCTGGAATTATTGCTGGCAAAAAATCTCGATGCAACGCGATTAAGGCCACTGATCAGTAACTTAAGTTGGTTGTGCCGCGACTTAACTAACATGGTCAACAGCCCATCTTTTCGCGCTCGCCGGTCTCAGAGCTCAGATGTGCGGGTCACTGATATCAAATTAGTGATGAATTACATCGGTATCGAAAACCTTCGCACCATTATCCCTTACTTTTGTTTGCGAAATTGGCTTCCTAGTGGCAATGCTAAGTTGTTATGGACTACCCGTAAATTATGGCGCTACAGCATAGTCAGTGGCATAGCGGCCAATGCTTTAGCTCAGCTTCATAATACTGACTCAGCCTTGGTTTATAGTAGTGCCTTACTTAATCAGTTAGGTACATCCGTTGTATTGAGTTTAAGTGCCCGTTTATTCGACCAAACATGGGGATCTTGGATAAGAGAAGCCAGTAGCAGCCGTGATAAGGAAGTGTATGATGCGGTGATTGCCACTGAGTTTCCTGCTAAGGCCGTGTTTGAACAAGTGTTAAGCCATGGCCTTAAACTTAATTGGCAATTATTAGAGTTACTTAAGTTTGAAGCGAGTCCCTTAACTCGGTTGTTAAAGGAGTTAGACCGAACCTTAAGCTATCGAGAATTGTCGCCTCAGTCGGCATTAGTCGCGCGGGCAAACTGTTATGCTAAGGTGGTATTACTCGAAGAAATGCGTCAAATCGATCCCCAAGAAAAGCGCTTAATGTTTGATTATTATGAGTTAACTGAGCAAGAAGTACTGCGCTTAAAAGCACAAAACTATAGGAAGTTAGATCTGCTGTAATCCACGGTCTGCTACGTAGCGCCATGATTGCGGCGTTTAAGTAGAGGAAGGGATATGCCAAGCTGGCAAGCATCTGTACTAAATACCATTTTATCCTATGTCGCTAGGCCATCCATCAGTCGTGGACAGGCCAAAATGCCCTTAGCGCAAGTGCGTGAAAAGTTGCTTGAGCTTGATAGACGCTGGCTCCCTTGGCCGGATAAGTTAGTCAGCGCTACCATCCCCTTACAACACTCAAACTTGTTACATTATGTGCTTCTCAACGAACCTCCTCGCCTTGGAAATCTATTTTATATCCGTGGCGGAGGCTTCTGTTTTAAAACGCCCCATGCCCATGCAAGACTGGTCGCAGATATCTGCCAGCGTTGTCAATTAGATGCTTATATTCCGGATTATCGTCTCGCACCTGAGTATCCTTTCCCCGCGCCATTTGATGATGTACTTGAAGCCTATAGACGGTTAATTGAGCTGAAAGGCACGGAGAATTTGATCCTCATGGGTGACTCGGCGGGCGGCAATTTAGCACTGAGTTTGTTGCTGGAATTAAAACGTTTAGCCCTGCCTTTACCGACCGCCTGTATCTTGCTATCGCCCGCGTTAGACTTAGCGCTTACGGGGGATACTGAGTTGATACTCGCAGCCGACGATCCCTTCTTCACCATAGAGGCATTGCTGCGCTTACGTGGCGCTTATCTTGCTGGGGCCGATCCTATGTCGGCAAAAGTTTCCCCCTTACAAGGGAACTTGGTAGATCTGCCGCCCATCTTAGTGATTGCGGGTACGCGGGAGTTATTATTACAGGATTCTGAACGTTTAGTCGCCCAAATAAAAGCCTGTGGTGGTGAAATAACGGGCTGCTTTTACCCTAACATGCCCCATGTGTTTCCTCTGTTCAATTTATTACCCGAAGCCCTTGAAGTGAGGTCGAAAATTGGCCATTTTGTGCTTTCACACTTGATTCGTTAAAATGGTGTAGTTATTCACATTCAGTGAATAGCTAGCAAAATGAGGGGTAAATAACTTTTTTTCTGACTAATTATGCTGCAAGCCACGGGCTTAAACGCTTGTATAGTTCTTAAACTGCAATCTTTATGCACTTTGGGTGGAAGTGCGTGGATTGATGTTTGTGAAAAACTGGTATTTTGATCACATTTTCGCTAATAATGGTTATTAATAGACACAAGCAATCCCAGTATCACTAACTCTAGATAAAGATACCTATGGGACTCTGACGGTGCAAGGCGCCGTTACACAAACACAAAGGACGAAGAAGAATGAGCGTTGATATGAAGTTGGACCGTGCCCAGTTTGACGCAGTGATGGTGCCTAATTATGCGCCTGCTGCCGTGATCCCTGTTCGTGGCGAAGGAAGCCGAGTTTGGGACCAAGAGGGCAACGAGTTTATCGATTTTGCTGGCGGTATTGCGGTAAATTGCTTAGGTCACTGTCATCCAGCCCTTGTGAATGCTCTTAAGACACAAGGTGAAAAATTATGGCATTTGTCAAACGTAATGACGAATGAGCCTGCCTTGGCATTAGCGACTAAATTAGTTAATAGCACGTTTGCCGACAAAGTGTATTTTGCCAACTCTGGCGCCGAAGCCAACGAAGCCGCATTAAAACTTGCCCGTCGTTATGCCTTAGAAAAACATGGCGTTGAGAAAGATGAAATCATAGCGTTCGATAAAGCTTTCCACGGCCGTACATTCTTCACTGTCAGTGTCGGTGGACAAGCTGCCTATTCCGATGGTTTTGGTCCTAAGCCGCAGAGTATTACTCACCTGCCATTTAACGATGTTGCCGCCTTAGAAGCCGCAGTAACCGATAAGACTTGCGCCATCATGCTTGAGCCGCTGCAAGGCGAGGGCGGTATTATCGATGCCGATCCTGCATTCCTAAAAGCCGTGCGTGAATTGGCTAATAAGCACAATGCACTAGTGATTTTTGATGAAGTCCAAACAGGTGTGGGCCGTACTGGTGAACTGTACGCTTACATGGGTACTGAAATCGTGCCTGACATCTTAACCACAGCTAAAGCACTCGGCGGTGGTTTCCCTATCGCAGCTATGCTGACAACGGCTGAGATTGCCGAGCATCTAAAAGTGGGCACTCACGGTTCTACCTACGGTGGTAACCCATTAGCCTGCGCTATCGGTAATGCTGTATTAGATGTAGTGAACACACCTGAAGTGTTAGATGGAGTAAAACATCGCGAGCAGTTATTGCGTGATGGTTTGAACAAAATCAATGAAAAATATCATGTTTTTTCAGAAGTACGCGGTAAAGGTTTACTCTTAGGGGCCGTTCTTAATGAACAATACCAAGGTCGTTCACGTGACTTTTTGGTGGCCTCTGTCGCTGAAGGTTTAATGAGCCTGATGGCGGGTGCTAACGTGGTGCGTTTTGCTCCTTCTCTGGTGATCCCTGAGGCAGATATTGCTGAAGGTCTAGCTCGTTTTGAACGTGCTGTGGCGAGCATAGCTGCCGCCTAAATGACCAAAGGAGTGCTGAATTTATTCGCACTCCTTTTTTGTCAGGGAATACTTACCTGCATCACTGCCTGTCTTTTTGAAGAGAGGTGCCTTGATGCACGGTAAGCCAAAGTGAGGAGACACTAAGATGTTAATCATACGTCCTATTCAGGCTGGTGATTTTGAGGCCTTATATCAAATTGCCGAAGAGTCTGGTCATGGTTTTACGTCATTACCTGTGAATGCGGATCTGCTCAGACATAAAATTGCTCGAGCAGAAGCCTCATTCGTCAAAGCCGTAGAGACTCCCTTCGATGAAGGTTATCTGATGGTGTTGGAAGATACCGATACCCGTGAAGTGGTGGGAACGTGCGCCATCGAAGCGGCGGTGGGAATGGAAGATGCGTTCTACCATTATCGACTCGGTACCGAAGTCTATCATTCTGAACAAATTGATGTGCGTAACGAGGTCGAAACACTCACCCTTTGCCATGACTACACTGGCGCTGCTGAGATGTGTACGCTGTTTTTGCGTGAAGCGTATCGCAAGGGCAACAATGGCCGCATGTTATCCCGCAGTCGATTTCTGTTTTTAGCTCAACATGCGAGGCGTTTTGGCGAAACTGTGATTGCCGAAATGCGCGGTGTAAGCGACGCCGAGGGGCATTCACCTTTTTATGGCTGGCTGCAAAAACACTTTTTAGGCATTGATTTTATTCAGGCAGATTATCTTTCTGGTTTGGGCAAAAAGGCATTTATGGCCGAAATGATGCCACGAAATCCTGTCTACGTTTGTCTGTTGCCGGAAGAAGCGCAGAAAGTGATTGGCGAAGTGCATACCAATACCCGTCCGGCATTAAGTCTACTGCAGGCCGAAGGTTTTCGATGCCGCGGTTATGTGGATATTTTTGATGGTGGTCCAACGGTTGAGTGTCGTTTATCGGACATTCGCGGCGTGCGTGAAAGCCGTTTATTAACCGTCGATATTGGTGACATGGTCGAAGCCGACACTCAATTTATTATCTCAAATACCCAATTAGCCAATTACCGAGCGACGTCTGCCGCATTGGCCGTGGACGACAAATCCGAACATATCATCATTAGCCCTGAGCTGGCCGCGGGTTTGCTACTCGCAAAAGGCGATCAAATCCGTATTTTGGCAATGTAGGAATAACCAATGACACATTATATTCAAGGCCAGTGGCATGCTGGCAAAGGTCATGACGTGACCTCAATTAACCCTGCCAATGCACAATCTATTTGGACCGGTAAAACGGCCACTGCAGAACAAGTTAATGCCGCCGTTGATGCCGCGCGCGCCGCACAGTTTGATTGGTTTATGTTAGGTTTCGATGCGCGTTTAGCCATAGTTGAAGCGTATCGCAGCCAACTCGAAGCCAATAAAGCGGAACTGGCAGAAACGATTGCCCAAGAAACCGGTAAGCCTCAGTGGGAAACCGCGACCGAAGTCGGCGCTATGATAGGCAAAATTGCTTTATCGGCCGCGGCTTACAATAAACGTACGGGCACTGAAGCCAACGATACGCCAGCCGGACGTGCGGTTATCCGCCATAAGCCTCACGGTGTTGTGGCGGTGTTCGGTCCTTACAACTTCCCTGGTCATTTGCCGAACGGCCACATAGTCCCTGCGCTGCTGGCTGGGAATACCGTGATTTTCAAACCTTCAGAGCTCACGCCTAAAGTCGCTGAGCTGATGGTTAGCCTATGGGATAAAGCGGGTCTACCTACTGGCGTGCTTAACTTAGTTCAAGGTGAGGTGGATACGGGTAAGGCACTGGCTTCTCACCCACAGCTCGATGGTCTGTTCTTTACCGGTAGCTCACGCACGGGTCATGTATTGCATCAACAATATGCGGGTCATCCGGGCAAAATTTTAGCACTTGAGATGGGAGGTAATAACCCACTGATCATCAAAGGTGTGCAGGATATTAAGGCCGCAGTGCACGATATTTTGCAGTCGGCTTATATCTCATCTGGCCAACGTTGTACTTGTGCGCGCCGTTTATATGTCGAGCAAGGTGAGCAGGGTGATGCCCTGATTGCCATGTTAGTTGATGCGGTTAAACAGATTAAAGTCGGTCCTTGGAATGCGCAGCCACAACCTTTTATGGGCTCAATGATTTCTGAAACAGCCGCTAAGGGTATGGTTGCGGCGCAGGCGAATTTGCTGAACTTGGGCGGCGTGTCTTTGGTCGAGTTGACCCATCTAGAAGCGGGTACAGGCTTAGTGTCTCCTGGCCTTATCGATGTGACAGCGATCGATGCATTGCCGGATGAAGAATACTTTGGGCCTCTACTGCAGCTGGTGCGTTACAGTGATTTCGATCAAGCGATCAAATTGGCTAACCAAACGCGTTACGGCTTGTCTGCGGGATTACTTGCCGATAGCCGAGAAGATTATGACTATTTCCTTGCGCGTATTCGTGCTGGCATTGTTAACTGGAACAAACAAATCACTGGCGCATCGGGCGCGGCACCTTTTGGTGGTGTTGGGGCTTCGGGTAACCACAGAGCGAGTGCTTTCTATGCCGCCGATTACTGTGCTTATCCGGTCGCTTCGGTCGAGGCTGATGCCGTGAGTTTACCCGCGACATTAAGCCCAGGTTTGAGCTTGTAAGCGGGTAGAGATTTGACTTTTATGCGGTAAAAAATATGTGGGAAAGAGGAGGAAGGACTAATGTTCTTCCTTTTTAATAACAAGCAGTAACGTTACTTGAGTTTCTACTGTGGGTATGTGTGACGCTACAACAGTGGCATTTAGGTCGTTACATTTAGTGTTCGCGGCAAAATAACAGCAATAACCGCAGCACAATAAAAGGAGTTTTTATGCATACCGACATCAACGCGTTATTTGCCGCCCTGTGGCAAGACTATATTCAAATGACCCCTTCTGCGGCAAAAGTGCACGCGTTGTTGGGTCATGGTAAGCCGATCATCAACGACCATATTGCCCTGCGTACTTTCAATATCGCTAAGGTGAATTTGGACGTGCTAGCTAAGCATTTCACTTCGTTAGGTTATGTACCTTGCGGTGATTATAAGTTTGAACAGAAAAAACTGATCGCTAAGCATTTTGAACATCCAGATTCGACTCAGCCTAAAGTGTTTATCTCTGAGCTGTTGGTTGAAGAATTTAGCCCTGCGTTGCAAAAAACTATTCAAGGCTTAATCGCCCAAGTGGATGCTGTAGCGACAACGGCGGACAACTTTATTTACTCAGGCCGTCATTGGTCTTTAGATGCTAAAACCTATCAGGACTTATTAACTGAGAGTGAATATGCAGCTTGGGTAGCGGCTTTTGGTTATCGCGCTAACCATTTCACTGTGTCTATCAATCACCTCGACGGTTTTGAGACTTTAGAGTCAGTGAATGATGCACTGAAGCAAGCGGGTTTTGTGCTCAATAGTTCAGGTGGTGAGATCAAAGGTTCGCCAGAAGTATTATTAGAACAATCGTCGACTATGGCCGATAAGATTGGTGTTGAATTTACTGACGCGACAGTGGAAATCCCAAGCTGTTTCTATGAGTTTGCGCTACGTTATCCTATGGCTAATGGTGAGCTCTACACAGGCTTTGTGGCAGCGTCTGCCGACAAGATTTTTGAAAGCACCAATGTGAATAAAGCCTAACGTCCTCAAATTGCTTTGAGCATAAAAAAATGCCATCAATTCGATGGCGTTTTTTATGGATATTTCAAACAAGGTATTTAATACGATTGGCATAACCTGGGGCTAGCTAAAGGTCAGCTCGATCCTCAATCCACCTAAGCGAGTGCTGTGATTAAACTGCAGTTCAATCTCGTATTGCTCGGCAATTTCTTTCACTATTGATAATCCTAAACCGTGACCCATCACAGACTCATCAAGCCTTGTTCCTCTTTGTGTGAGCTTATCTAGCTCATCATCAGCAACCCCTGGACCATCATCATCGATACAAAGGCAGAGACGCTCTTGCTGACGCGATAGCTGAATGCTGACTCGGCTCTGGGCCCATTTAAAGGCGTTGTCTAGCAGGTTGCCTAAGAGCTCCATGCCATCTTCTCTGTGAATAGGCAGTCTGAGAATATTGGGATCGAGTTCGAAATTGCATTCAATGGATTTATTGCGGTGAACCTTATTTAGCGTGTTGGCTAGGCTATGTAAATCCCTAGGGATAACCAATTGCGCTGCGGGGAGCATGTCGCCAGTGATCCTCGCCGCCGCCAGTTTACGCTCGACCATCTTGTGAATCGAATCAAGTTGCTGCTGCAGGGCAATGGCAGTTTCAGGATCTTTGAGGCCAAGAGCTTCAACCTGTTGCTGCATCACGGCAAGTGGCGTTTTGAGCCCATGGCTCAAATTACCTAAGTTATTGCGGCTACGTTCAATTTGCTTGGCTGTGTACTCAAGTAGTTCATTATAGGTTTTTGCTAATGGTTGTACTTCGGGGGGAATATTATTGAGCTCCAGTGCGTTAATTTCCCCTTGTCTTAGCCGAGAAAGCGCGTGCTGTATGTGCTTAACTGGCTTAAAGGATTGACGTAGGATCAAGAATATCCCCGCGATCATAGCAACTAACATCGCCAGATTGACACCAAGCTTAGTGCCATAAACTTCGCTAAACACGCGTCTACCGATACTCAAATCTTGCGCAACGGTTAAGGTGGCGCTGACATTGGCACTGCTGGAATTTAATCCCAGTGATAACAACTGCATATCGTTATTTTTTGGCCCTTTAGCTTGCCAGACGCGGGTTTGATTCGGTGCCAGTGGCTCGATATCTAACTGCATATCCCACAGGGAGCGTGAGCGAATCACTTCATTTGGCAGGTTAAGCTGAAAATAACGGCCTGAATAGGCGGGCTTGTAGAAACTGGAAAGCTGGCTTTGATCTATGCTGATCTCCCCATCGTGGATATGGGTTGCCAGCATGATATGTTCGAGATCTTCTTCTAAGCGATTGATAATAGAGTCGTGGAAGGCCTGACGTAGCATGGACTCAAACAGTATCAGTCCAATCACAGTACCTAACACGAGTAAGCCAGTTAACCATAAACTGAGCTTAGTGCGGATCGAGATCATTCAATAATGCCGTGGAAGATGTAACCTTGGCCGCGACGGGTTTCGATCGTGGTTTTACCCAGTTTCTTGCGTAGATGTGTGACATAAACCTCGACCACATTACTCTCTTTTTCATCGTCAAACTGATAGAGCTTATCGGTTAGCTGCGTCTTAGATAACAGCTTCTTAGGTGACATGAGGAAGATTTTTAACAGCCTGAATTCCATTGCTGTGAGTTCATACAGCTGCTCGGCCACTTTTACTGTTTGCTCTGCTTCATCTAAAACCACGCCACCATAACTCAATTGTTTACTTGAGGTGTTTAGACGACCATGTGCACGGTGGATTAAAGCTTGGATTCGGGCCAATAATTCCTGGGCGTGGAAAGGTTTACCTAAGTAATCGTCGGCGCCAGCATTAAAACCTTCTACTTTTTCATGCCATTGGCTGCGGGCAGTCAGCATGATGACTGGAGTGCTGATCCCTTGATTTCGCCAGCCTTCGAGCAGTTCGAGGCCGTTGCCATCGGGCAAACCTATGTCTAAGATTACGCAATCGTATTGGGTTTCTTTGATCAGATAATCGGCTTCAAGCGCTTTGTCTGTAATATCGGTTACATAGCCAGCGAGTTTGAGTTGTTTCTCCAGCTCGGTGACTAGCATTGGGTTATCTTCAACGAGTAACAGTTTCATGTTTTCGACATTCGCTCGGTAGTGCTATTGATTGATCGGCTTGACCATTTGTTGCATCAATACTGAGATTAACGATTTGGCCACGCTGAACTTTGATTTGCAAATCATAGCGCCATTTATGATCTTCTTGATAGAGATGAGCATCAATTAGTTCACCTTGGCAAAATTGGTTTACTACGGCGAGTGTACCGTTTAAGGACAATATTTGCCCAGAGTTAACTAACGCCTTGGCTTGATAATGTTCTAATTCAATAGGTTCGGCATGCAAGATTATTGGATGCACCAGCGTGAATAGGCTGAAAAAACAGATTAAAAACAGCCGTTTCATTTGAGCTCCCCAATAAAAAATGGCCTAGAATTTATTCTAGGCCACTTTAATAAGGCAGGCTTAAATCAAGCTGAAGACTAACTTAACGGGTACCGTATACCACGATTGTCTTACCATGAGCTTGGATCAAATTCTGTTCTTCTAACATCTTCAAGATACGACCCACAGTTTCCCGTGAACAGCCAACGATTTGGCCTATCTCTTGACGAGTGATCTTAATCTGCATGCCATCAGGGTGTGTCATAGCATCAGGTTGTTTAGCCAGATGTAATAGAGTTTGAGCAATACGGCCTGCAACGTCTAAGAATGCAAGGTTACCCACTTTCTGGCTGGTACTTTGTAGGCGATAGGCCATTTGCGCAGACAGCTTCATCAGAATTTCAGGGTTAACTTGAATTAACTGTCTGAATTTCTTATATGAAATCTCAGCGATTTCACAAGCTTGCTTAGCACGAACCCAAGCGGTACGTTCGGCTTGTTCTTCAAACAAACCTAGTTCACCGATAAAGTCACCTTGATTCAGATAAGAAAGGATCATCTCCTTACCTTCTTCATCTTTAATCAATACCGCTACAGAACCTTTTACTATGTAATAAAGGGTATCTGAGTCTTCACCAGCATGGATAAGAGTGCTCTTTGCAGGGTACTTATGAATGTGACAGTGTGATAAAAACCATTCCAAAGTTGGATCAGGTTTTGGCTTACCAATCAGAGCCATGTTGGTGTTCCTCGATTGATTAAAACGAAAGTAAGAGTATTCTAAATAAGCATTTTACGTCAATTAAACTCACAAAAACTTGATGGAAGTCTTAGTTTAGAATAAGTGAATAAATGCAATTAACCATCTAAAATTAGAGCTTATTTTGCTACTTTAGTGATTTAAGTCAACTAAATCGATATGAAACTCGCTGGATTCACTTAACTCTGTCGAGTTAATCACATCTTACCAGTCTATTTCAGCAGTTTTATTATAGATTATGAATAAAATATGCCACTAAATTACACAATAACATGTTTCACTTTTTAAATTTGACATTCCATTTGGCTTAGCTTCCCCCATTATCCTGAGGTTTGTGTGTATTTAGGCTCGACTTATGGGGTTAATTCTGGCTAACTTTGAGGGCAGTTGTTTTTAAGAGAGGTAAGCAAGTGAAATACAGATTATGGGTTTTAGGTGCAGGTTTAAGCTTAACAATAGGGCTGAGCTCTGCGGCGCACGCATTTTCTATCCCGCAGCCAGCAGCTGAACTTGCGGCCAGTAAGTTTGTGCATATTCAGGTGACGGCAGAGCAAGGTGATGCCGATGCTCAATTTTTGCTGGGATTAATGTATCTCTCTGGACGTTTTGTGTCGCAAGAAGTGCCGACTGGATTGCACTGGATCTCACTTGCCGCCGAACAACAGCATGAAAAAGCGCAGCAAACCTTAGCGGATCTGTCATTTGAAGGCCAATTGATCAAGCGTGACTTGTCAGTCGCTGAGCATTGGTATAAAGCGTTGAGTGAGCAGGGCAGTCGTTGGGCTCAATTCCGTTTAGGCTTTATTTATGCGTCTGGCGGTGACGGTGTGCAGCGTAACTGCGGTAAAGCGGTCGAGCAATTTTCCCAAGTGGGTGATGATGTTGCTTTAGGCAATGTGGCGTGGATTTTAGCAACTTGTCCCGAAGCAGAATATCGTGATGGCAATAAAGCGGTCGAGTTGTCCTTAAAATTACTCAAAGTGAATGAAAACGATCCTACAAATCTTGATAATTTAGCCGCGGCTTATGCGGAGTTAGGCGATTTTGGTGCTGCTATTTCGACGCAGCAGAAAGCGATCGAAGCGTTGAAAATGAATGCTGAAATGACTAAGACTGATGAGTTTATGCTGCGGTTACAAACCTACGAGCAAAAGCGTGCCTATCGCGAAACCTTACGTTTACTCGAATAGGGCTTTCTTCATCATAGCTCTCTTAGTTAACTGCTATTTTTTATTCTAGTATTGATTAATGCATTGATTCATAAATTGAAAAATAAAGCCTGAGTGGATACTCGGGCTTTTTGTTTTTGATTTAAAGCTCACCGAGCGCCCAAGAATCTAGGATGTGATATTCGACACCCGTGCTTGTGCTTTTTGAATGGTATAAATGCAAAATATCGGGCGTTAACGTCAGTGTATTCATACCTTTGAGTTGCAATAAAGCTGCTTCATCAAGCATCCATTGTTTTGCTTTTCTAAATAAACTGATGTGCGGGCAAAAGCTGTGCTCACTTCGATGTAATTGCAGTCGGTCGGCAATTTCTTGCGTCTGTTTAGCTAATTGCACTAACGGCGGCTCAATATCATCGCCTTTCAAGCAAGATACTTGCGCATTAGGCCATACATCGAGCTGGTTAAGCCGAACGCTAAATCTTGGCTTCACTAAGCGGTCAACCGCATCAAGGAGGGCGATTTTTTGCTCGTTGTTAGCTTGACCCATAAAGCAGAGCGTTAAATGCAGATTGCTGACACTCACCGCTTTCGCCTCAGGATTAAGGTAGCATATCAATTGCTGCTGCAATTCACTTAGATATACCCTTTGGCTATCTGTGGGAGCGAAGCCGAGAAATAGCCTTTGTTGCATCGGTTTATCATCCTTTTGGAGGGCTTAATATGGATTATCTTAGCGAGCACTTTGACGTTAAGCGCATTTGAGCGTTAATCTAGCTGTTGAATTTATCAGCTAATTTGTGACTCAAGCAGACGTTTAATTCACTGTGAGCCTATACTTAATGCACGTCGATAATACCTTAAATGGATTTTTAGGTAAGGAAGAGACTTTTCATGTCAGTAGGTTTAGCTAATCCACTCCAACAGGCTTTGGTCAGTATTTTTAGTGAATCCCCGCTAGAAACCTTAGAGCAGAATGTTGACAGAGCGCTTGAGACTATTACTTTGCAACTGCATTGTGACGGGGTATTTGTATTAACCGGAAGCCAGTCACTGGATCGTTTACGCACGCGTAATCTGTATTTAAAACCTCAATTTGCCCAAGGCCAACAAACCCGAGTCTGGCCCTTGGCACGAATGCCATTTTTTCGCTCTCTTGTCCGTACTCCGCGTCTATTAAATCTGGCTGATGTGAATACCTTACCTGCCGATGCTCAGGCTGAGCGAGCTTTATTAAGGGATTGGGACGTCAAGAGTCTATTAGTATTGCCGCCAGTCGTGTTTGGCGAAACCCGTATTGCCTTGGGGGCCGTTAATTGCTCAGAATGTTGTGAATGGAGCGAAGAGTTTATAAGTGAGTTTAATCACGCCGCTGTGATGATTGGCTCTGCGATGGAATTGACGCGTATTGCTTTAAGCATGCTTGCCAGTGAACATAAATACTGTGAAGTATTCAACCAGTTGCCCTTAGCTTGCGCCTTGTTAGATAAGCATGATCAATTGACTATGCTGAATAAAGTCGCTCTGCAAACCCTGCCAATTCAACATGGCTATGATTTATTCGACATGGTGCGTGAGGAAGAACACGCCATGCTAACTGATACCTTACATGTGGTACGAGAAGGTGTGCTCGGTCAAGCTTGGTGTGAATTACCTTTAAAATCAATTCATCAATTAACTTGGTTGAAACTGAGTTTTAGCCAGATTAGCGGCGATAAAGATACTTTAGTCATGATTGCCGAAGATGTCAGTGAAAAGTACCGCTTAGCCGATGAGCTGTCGTTCCATGCCAATTATGATGCGCTCACAGGATTGCCCAATCGGTTACATTTCGAAGCCCTATTAGAAAACCTACTACATGCCCACGATGATATGCCTATTTGCGTGGCGTTTCTCGATTTAGACCAATTCCAAGTCATTAACAATATCAGTGGCCATCAGGCTGGGGATAAGCTGCTTTGCCAAGTCGCATTACGTTTGAAACAGCTCGTACGTAAAGGCGATATTGTTGCCCGTTTAGGGGGCGATGAGTTTGGTATCCTGATGCATTACTGCAATGTGGACTCTGCGAAACAGATTGCTAAGCGGATTTGTACCCAGTTAGCAAATCATGAGTTTATTTGGGAAAGTCGTAGTCACAATGTCAGTGTCAGTATGGGGATTGCTAGGCTAGATAAAAAATCCGCCGATATTTATACCGTCATGAGTCAAGCTGACGCTGCTTGTCGATTGGCGAAGGATCAAGGCCGAAATGGCTGGCATTTATACAGTGCGAGCGATCCTAAAATGAACCGTCTCTACACCGAGATGATGGCCTCTGTAGATATCGTCGGCGCACTCGCATTAAACCAATTCGAGCTTTATTTTCAAAGCATAGTGCCGTTAAACCGCGAGGAAACTGGCTTACATTTAGAGATCCTACTGCGTATGGTGCAGACTAACGGCACTATAGTGTCTCCAGCTATCTTCTTACCCGCCGCCGAGCGATACAACTTGGCTTCTAAGGTTGATCTTTGGGTGATCGATAATTTGCTCAAGTGGGGTGGTAGTCATTTAGATATTTGGCAGCAATTGGATCTAGTGTCTGTGAATCTGTCGGCAACTTCTTTGGGCGATCATGAGTTTATGAATTGGCTAGAAATGCGTTTGATGGCCGAACCTGAGCTGGTGGATAAGCTTTGCATCGAGATCACTGAAACCGCGGCTGTGAGTCAGCTTGATCAAGCGACAAAGTTACTCGAGATACTTCGTCCACTCAATTGTAAATTAGCCCTCGATGATTTTGGTGCAGGCTTTTCTAGCTTTGCTTACCTTAAGCGCCTCAATGTGGATTTTGTAAAGGTTGATGGCCAATTTGTCGTCAATATTTGCGAAGACTCTGCGGATCAGGCGATCGTAAAATCCATCTGCCAACTTGGTCAAGATATGGGGTTTGATGTGGTTGCTGAATTTGTCGAATCCCAAGAAATAGGGTGGAAATTGCAAGCCTTAGGCGTCGACTATGCTCAAGGTTACGCCATCAATAAACCGATACGCTTAGCTGAACTACAGTCAGGGCTCAGTCAACCTTGGCTCGAAAAGCGTGAGATTTTTGCTCCCTATCCACAGCTGTAATCTTGGGCATGGCAGCCTTGAGCTGTTACTTATGTCAGCACTGACTTGATAATGTTTGCTGCGAAATGGTACTCAAAGCCGATTGTTAGTACACTGACGCCCTGTCTTGGCCGCTGATGTCTTTTTCTTGAACTCTCTACCTATTCATAGCTTATTAGCACCGCTGCGCGCGGCTTTTTCTCGTCACGCTCAAGTGATCCTCGAGGCACCGACAGGTGCGGGTAAATCAACGGCGTTACCTTTGGCTATGTTGGATTGGCCAGAAATCAGCGGACGCATTTTAATGCTCGAACCGCGGCGTGTCGCGGCGCGTAGTGTGGCGCACTATATTGCCAGCTGTCGCCAGCAAAAGGTGGGGCAAGAAGTCGGCTATCGCGTCCGCGGTGAAGCTAAAATCAGTGCCAATACCCGTTTAGAAATTGTCACCGAAGGCATTCTGACGCGAATGATCCAACAAGATCCCGAGTTAACTGGGATTGGAATGATCATCTTCGATGAAATTCATGAACGTCACCTCACCACTGATTTAGGTCTTGCCCTAGCGCTCGAAGTGCAAGCTTCACTGCGGGACGATTTAAAGATATTAGCTATGTCAGCGACTCTATCTGGTCTTGCCTTAGCTGAACTCATGCCAGAAGCGGTGACCTTGCACAGCGAAGGCCGGAGTTTTCCTGTCGACATCGAATATCGCCCTGTGCCAACTCAGCAGCATTGGATCGATCACCTCGGCCGCTGCGTGCTCGAACTGGTCTCGGCCAGCAGCAGTGCCGGTGTTGATAAAACTGCTGCCAATAATGCCGTGCTCGTGTTTTTACCCGGTAAAGGGGAGATCTTACGATTACAGCAGTTTTTGCGTGAGCGCTTAGCGGACGATGCCTTTTTGATTTGCCCTCTTTATGGTGAACTTTCAGGTGCCGAGCAAGATAGCGCGATCGCTGCAACTATAGATGGCAGGCGCAAAATTGTGCTAGCCACTAACGTGGCGGAATCGAGTTTAACTATTGAAGAAATAGGGTTTGTCATCGACAGTGGCTATAAACGACAAGCGAGTTTTAACCCTAAAACCGGTGTCACCCGCTTAGGCTTGAAACGTATAAGCCAAGCCTCCGCAACTCAGCGTAGTGGTCGCGCCGGGCGTTTATCAGCGGGTGTGTGCGTTCGCCTGTGGAGCCAAGAAGAACATGGCCGCATGCTCAGGGCCGATGAACCCGAGATCAGCCAAGCGGATCTGGTGGCTATGGCCCACGATTGTGCTTACTGGGGCGCAAAATCCTTTAGCGACTTGATGTTGTTAACGCCGCCACCTAGTGTGCATGAGGCGCTGGCGTGGAAACTGTTACAAGATTTAGGCATGGTCGATACTCAAAATAAACTCACTCCCCATGGTAAAGCGGCCTACGAGCTAGGGTGTCACCCAAGGCTTGCTCATATGTTATTGGGCGCAAAAAGTTTGGGCGCAAACAATGGGGGAGTCAATAATGCTAACGAACAAGCAACGCAATTGGGCAGTTTGGCCTGCTTGTTGTCGGGGGTTTTAGAGGCGCGCGGTTTGCCTAAAAAGGGCGCCGATATCATGAATTACCTGCACTTTGCCTGTCATGGACAAGCTGGGCAACAGGCAAAACAGTGGCAGAAAAAGCTAGGATTAGCGGCGGATTTGTCTAAGATAGCGACCCATGCACACCACAGCGATGTGGGGTTGTTATTAGCACTTGCGTATCCGGATCGTATTGCTAAAGCTCGCGGTGTTGAGGGCTACCAATTAGCCAATGGTACTGGCGTCGTGCTCGCAGCCGATGATGCATTGGCGCAAACGCCGTGGATGGTGGTGGCGGATTTTCAAGAAACTGAAGGCAGAAACGCTGGGCGGATTTACTTAGCGAGTCAGCTTCAGCCAAGCTTGTTCGACCGCGAGCTAAAAGGTTTACTGGATATTCATGAGATCTGTGGCTGGGATGAAGCTAAAGGTCGAGTAATTGCGCAGCGCCAATACAAGGTCGGACAAATTTTAGTAAAAACCGAGACGATTGCTAAGCCTGAACGTAAGCAGATTGTCGCGGCCTTACTGGGCTATATTCGCCAGCAAGGATTACAAATCCTCAATTGGAACGCTAACTTAGAACAGTTTCAACACAGGCTCAAATTGGCAACTGAGTTCGACGTGGGCAGTGACTGGCCCAAGGTTGATGATGAAGCATTATTAGCGAGCCTAGAAACTTGGCTGGCGCCTTACCTCGAAAATGTGAATAATCTGCAGCAATTAGTTAAGCTCGATTGCTTTGGTTTTGTGGCAAACTGTTTGAGCTGGCAGCAGAAACAGCGTCTTGACGAGTTATTGCCAACTTCCTGGCCGTTAGTCACCGGTACCTCTGCGCCAATAGTATACGACGAGTCAGGGCGTGCGCTGCTGCGTGTGCGTCTGCAAGAAACCTTTGGCATGGCGCAGAGTCCTATGTTGGCGCAGGGCAAACTAAAGGTGACGATGGAATTACTCTCTCCAGCCCAGCGTCCATTAGCCTTGACGGCAGATTTAGCCAGCTTTTGGCAGGGACCTTATGTGGAAGTGAAAAAGGAAATGCGCGGTCGATATCCAAAACATCTGTGGCCAGACGATCCTGTGAATACACTGCCGACAAAATTTACCAAGAAGAAAACCTTGGGTTTAGCTCAGCCCTAGCACCATGCCGCTGGTTTTATAACATTTTGTTATGAAACACTTTGATTCGCACCACGTTAGCTTTGTGCCTATGGCTGATGTCTTTAAATGCATGAATGATGAAGTAGATATGACAACTAAGACGACAAAAAAATCACCCGCTTCCCGTCGGGCTAATCATGGCCGCGGTTTATTTCGACGAATTTGGTCTATCAGTTGGAAATTAGGCTTGGCTGGATTAGCTGTAGTGACTTTTTACAGCATTTATCTTGATCAAATTATTGCGCAAAAATTTGAAGGCCAAAAATGGCATTTGCCAGCACAGGTGTTTAGTCGTTCTATGGCGCTGTACCCTGGTGCGGCAGTCAGCCATCCGCAAATGATGGCTGAGCTTAAGTTGCTCGGCTATCGCAAAGTCGCTAACCCGCACCAAGTGGGAGAGTTTTCGGCTTCGAGCACTCGTATTGAATTGTGGCGTCGACCGTTTTTGCATCCAGAAGGCGATCAAGTCGAACAAAGAGTCATGATCAGCTTCGACAGCAATGGCATCAGTTCGGTCACTCGAGTCTCAGACAAGCGTCAACTCGCCATATTCCACCTTGAGCCAGTATTGCTCGACCGCATTATTACTGGCGACGGTGAAGACAGGCTGTTTGTGCCGACCGAAGAAATGCCAAAGTCGATCGTGCAGGCGTTACTGCTGGTGGAAGACCGTAGTTTTTATGAACACCATGGTGTGAATCCATTCGCGATTGCGCGCGCGGCTTTTGTGAACATCAGCGCCGGTCGCACTGTGCAAGGTGGCTCGACGTTAACTCAGCAGTTAGCGAAAAACTTTTTCCTTTCGAGTGAGCGTTCCTTGCTGCGTAAGGTGCGCGAAGCCTTAATGGCGGTCATTATTGATTTTCGTTACAGCAAAGACGAAATCCTCGAAGCGTATCTTAACGAAGTGTATATGGGGCAGGATAAATCCCGCGCCGTCCATGGTATGGGGTTGGCCTCACGTTTCTATTTCGGCCGTCCTATCAGTGAGTTGACTATTTCCCAGCAGGCATTCTTAGTGGCTGCGATTAAGGGACCGTCTTACTACAATCCATGGAAATATCCGGATCGTATTCAAGAACGCCGTGATCTAGTATTGCGTTTACTCATGGATGCGGGGGATTTAACCACGGCTGAGTACAAGGTGGCGGTAGAGTCCCCCTTAGGGATCCGTAATCTCAATAAACCAGCACACCAGAAATTGCCGTCCTTCTTCGCTCTGGTAAAACAGGAAGTGAACGAGCGTTATGGCGATGCGCTATTGAAGCAATCTGGGGTGAAAATCTATACCACGCTCGATCCTATGGCCCAAGAAGCCGCCGAAATTGCGGTGACTCAAACCCTCAAAAGCTTAGATAAGAGCAATAAATCATTGCAGATTGGTATGGTCGTGACCGACAAATACACGGGCGGTATTGCGGCTATGGTCGGCGATAAAACCCCAGGATTTGATGGCTTTAACCGCGCGGTTGAAATTCGTCGTCCTATTGGCTCGTTAATTAAGCCTTTTGTGTATGCTACGGCTCTGGCACCTAATAGCCAATTTACCTTAGCGACACCTCTTAAAGATCAACCTATTACCTTGAAAAGTGAGCAAGGTAAGACATGGTCACCACAAAACTTTGATAAGAAGTTCAGTGGTCAGGTGCCTTTGTTAACGGCATTGAAAAAGTCGATGAACGTACCGACGGTAAATCTTGGAATTGCTGTGGGTGTGGATGCGGTCGCCACAACATTGGCTAAATCGGGTTGGCAGGAGCCGTTAAACGAGTATCCCTCCATGTTACTCGGCGCCGTCAATGGCTCGCCATTAATGGTAGCGCAAGTGTACCAAACCTTAGCTGATAGCGGTGTTTACCGTAAGTTAACCACAGTGACCGCTGTGCTAGATTCTGATAAGAATCCATTGCCTGTGACGCGATTGCCCAAAGAGCAAGCTATAGCACCTGAGACAGATTTCTTAATTCAATTTGCTATGCAGCAAGTAGTGAATACGGGAACGGCAACGCGTTTAGGTAATGCCTTCCCTGGCGTTGGACTGGCGGGTAAGACTGGCACCAGTAACGATAGCCGCGACTCTTGGTTTGCGGGCTTTGATGAGCGTAACGTCGCCGCCATTTGGGTTGGGCGTGACGATAACGGCAAAACCAGTTTGTATGGTAGTAGTGGTGCCATGGCCGTGTATCTTGCCTTCTTAAAGGAACGTCCACCTATTAGTTTGCGCTCAATCCCAGTGAACGGCGTAGTGAAGGGCTTTTTTGACCGAGATACAGGTGTGGCTAAGGAATCCACTTGCAGCAATGTCGATGCGCTTCCGGCATTAGCTGCGACCTATCGTCCTGTGAATAACTGCGGCGACCCTTTGCAGTGGTGGCAGAAAATTTTCTAGGTTAATAGGGTCGATAATGGGCCAATAACGCACTTATGCGTTGGATCTAAAACCTTTTAGTCAGTAGAACCTGTGCCGATGGAAGTGGTGTGATCGAGGGCAAACTCGGGGCGCCAATCTTCCCTTTGCACGGGACGTTAATCCAAAGTGAGAAATGACATGTTTAAAACCGCTGCCGCCGTGCATATTTTAGTGAAACACAAAGAACAGGCTGAGGATATTGTTAAGCAGCTGAATAATGGTGCTAATTTTGCTGTGCTCGCTAAGCGTTTTTCCTCTTGCCCTTCGGCCAAAAAAGGTGGCGATTTAGGCGAGTTCAAAAAAGGCCAAATGGTGCCACAGTTCGATAAGGTTGCATTTTCAGGTGAATTACTGGTGCCACATATAGTGAAAACTAAGTTTGGCTGGCATGTGGTTAAAGTGCTGTATCGCACTTAATACCCCAGTAATAAGCGCATCTTCACCGAACGTTATTTTCGACTAATCAAATAGATTGGAAGATTAGGGAGCGATCAGCATGAAATTTAGTTTTAACACCGAAGATGCGAGTCAAGTTTGCGTAGGAGCTTTTGCCCTTGCGGTCCCCGTTGCATTTTCTGAGGAAGCGTGGCATCTCGGTGAGACTTTACCTTTATTGAATATCGGTATGCTTTTTAGTTTATCGCTGCTCTTTCTTGGGGTATTCACCTATCACAGCGTGTTCCAACAGAATATTGCTTCCCGCGTTCCTGTGTTTATTTTTCGTATCGTGGTGGCGTATTTGCTCACTGCCCTCGTGGTTTTCCTCGTGCTACTTTGCCTCGATAAAGTGCCATTTTTTGAGGACCCACTAACCTCTATAAAACGGATCATAGTGATCACTATGCCAGCCTCTATGGGCGCTATTGTTGTGGATAGTTTTGATAAAGAATGACACTGTTTCGCTAAATCTCATGACTTTTGTCACTGGTTGATTGCGGTTGTCTTGCGCATACTTATTTCCATGTTCTGACTTTGACATTGATTAAGCGTCATAAGCAGATCTAAATTTTGAGCTTGATAACGATAACGCCAATAGATAAAGGAAATGACTATGAACACTGGTGCCCTCGCTTTACTTATCCCAATATTTGCAATTGTTGGCGGATATGTGGTCGCTATAATGAAAATTCGCAACAAACAAGGTGTGTCGACGCGTGAGCAAGTGGCCGAAAACCAAGCTTTTCAGACCGAGTTAGCCATCCTTCGTCAGCGTATCGAAGTGCTAGAGCAGTTAGCCACTGACGATGGTTTTCAGTTAAAGCGTGAATTTAAAAAGGTCTAACGATTTATTCCTTGGCTTATCGGTGGCTAGGCAATACTTACGTTTTAGATGTTATTTGTTCTGACAAGGTATTGCTCGCCAAACGATAAATGATGTTGAGTTATTTTAAATGAGTCACGAGTGATGAAAACGGCCTTATTTTGCTAACATTTCTGCGGCATTATCGGCTGTTATATGTCGCGTCATCATGCTATACAGGCTCTATCTTGCATAAAATTCCGCCTAATATCTGCAGAATAAACCTGAAACGTCAACAGATCCTGATACCCCTGTCATTTGTTTGGCTTTACAAATGTGGGCAGGGTGTTACTTTGTACGCCTTACGTGGGTCAAGTCATCGGGTGAGTTAAATACCTATTTTAAGGTAGACTCGTGATAATTTTGTTATCCATCCCTGTATTGAGTTATTACAAATAGAGTTTATATGTTTCTAGCGCCTTATTTTTCTAAGCAAAATCAAGCTATTTCCGTTTCAGCACAACAAGCCAGTGACTTCGCGAAGAAAATTGCGCAGGACTTTAATCCTATCCACGATGTGGGGGCAAAACGCTTTTGCGTACCGGGAGATTTACTGTTTGCCCTAGTATTGACTCAATATGGTTTGAGCCAGAGCATGAAGTTTAGCTTTGCGGGTATGGTGGGTGATAGCGTCGAACTGCAATTCCCTGAACAAGTGAGCGAGAGTTTTTCGATTCGCGATAGTCGTGAAAAAACCTATCTTAATGTCAGCCGTCATGGCGATGTGAGTTGTTGCGATGCGCAGACCGAATCCTTTATTCGTCAATATGTTGCTTTCTCTGGGCATAATTTTATCGATATTCTGATCCCTTTGATGAAACAACATCAAGTGATGATCAACCCAGAACGGCCTTTAGTGATTTACGAAAGTATGTCGTTTGACTTAACCACCCTCGATTTTGTGCAAGTGACCTTATCCCTCGTTGGCCAAGATTTAAAAATCGATGGTAAACGTGGCGATGTGACATTGCACTTTGAATTACACAGTGGCGACACTTTAGTTGGCACAGGTATCAAAACCTTAGTGATGAGTGGATTACGTGCTTACGATGAGGTTCTTGTACAGCAAATGCGCGCCACCTATGAAGGTCGTAAAACTGATTATTGATTGACGTAAAAGCAATAGGTTGGCGTTTTGTCTTTTAGATAAAGCGCCATGCAATCCTTGATAGCGCGATTAAATGCTAGCAATTAATTGTTATTGACTGATAGCTGCGACACGATTGCTGAGACGTTTTCCGCGCCGCTACGTATTTCTCCCATCACTAATGTTACCTCTGCTAACTGTTGTTTTCCTTCCAGTGCAATACCTTCAACTTCGTTCATCATGCTAGTTGCACTTGTGGTGAGTTGTGTATTTTTAGTGACGACGGCGGCAATCTCACTGGTTGATTTACTGGTTCTGGAAGCAAGCTGCCTTACTTCATCGGCGACAACGGCAAAACCTCGGCCTTGTTCCCCCGCTCGTGCGGCCTCAATTGCGGCATTTAATGCTAGTAAATTAGTTTGATCGGCAATCGAACTAATGGTCGCGACTATGGCTTGAATACTTTGAGATTGTTCATTGAGTTGAGTTATCGCCAAGGTCGCTTTATGGGTTTGCTCGGCAATAGCATTAGAGGTATTTACCGTCGCATTGAGTAAATGTACGCCTTGTTCTGCTTGCTCGACGGTACGTTGTGACGTGGTCAGTGCAATATTGGCGGCTTCACGTACAGCGTGGCTTTGCTCGATCCGCTTGCTGATATCGCTCGCAAATTTAATTACTTTAACCACTTTACCTTGCTCATCCATAATAGGATTGTATGCCGCTTCTAACCAAATCGAATCGCCATAAGCATTTTTACGTTCAAAGAGACCGCTGCTATATCGACCTTGCTTTAGATCGTCCCAAAAGTGTGGATTTTGTCGATAAAACTCATCAAAACAGAAAATACGATGGTGTTTACCAATAATCTGCTCTTTGCTAAAGCCCATTGTCTTTAAGAAGTTAGTATTGGCTTTCAAAATCGTGCCATCGGTAGTGAATTCAATAATGGCTTGCGAGCGATTCAAGGCATTAAAAATGGCCGCTTGGTCGTCAAGTTGGTGCTTATCTTGGGTGATATCAGAGGCTGTTTTCATTATTTTAACGACTTTACCTGCCTGTTTTATGGGGAAGTAAGTGGCTCTAAGCCAGATCTCTTGGCCATTTTGATTCACTCGTGCAAAATTGCCTTCCTGTGGATGACCTGCTTTTAGACTGCTCCAAAATTGCTGGTAGGTAGCAGAATTACCATAAGCCGCCGAGCAAAACAGCTTGTGATGTTGGCCTACGACTTCATTAAGTGAATAACCTACCGTTTTTAAAAACAACGCATTAGCATCGAGAATTATTCCATCAGGCGTAAATTCTACTGTGGCAATACTGTGTTTAATCGAGTCGATGATCGACTCCGCCTCTTGGCGTTTACTTTCGCTCACTTCTAGGCTTTTACGTAATGAAGAGTTGAACACTGAGATACTCCTGATGAGTCTAACTGACTCAAAAACTGCAGTTCTTTATTGAAAGCTCGATATTTCGAGCTAGATATACTGATAAATATAGCTGTGATTTTAATATGTGGTTTATTTCTATGAAACGCGTGATCGGGATCTATATACCTAAATTGAGTAAAAAAGATCACTATTCCTCGGTTTATTCACGAATAGGCATAGCTAGAAAACATTAATGAGGCAATTCGGCTTAATCAGATTGAATTAACGCCAAAGAAAAAGCTGCCAAAGGGCAGCTTCTTAAGTGTCATCTTTGCTCGGCGATTAGCTTAGTTTTTCAATCTTAGCTGGCAGGCCTTGTCTGGCCGAAGCGCCACTTGCCCAGTCTACCAGCGGATAGCGGCCGTGACGACTGGGATCGAACAGATTTAAGTCGTTCATGTTGATCCCGACTCGGATCAGCGGATTGGCGACGATTTTAATCTCGTCAATCACAGTGTCACGCGCGCCGAGTTCTTTATGGCCATAACCGTGTTCGATAGCGATGCAGTCTGGGTGCACTCCGGCAACACATTCCACTAAAGCGATCACGCTGCCGTTAGGCGTGCTGATTTTTACCGTGTCGCCCGTGCTGATGCCAAGGCTAGTGGCGGTTTTCTCGTTCAGTCGCACCGGATTATTAGGGTGTACTTGGCGTAAACGATCCGAGCCAATACTCATAGAACTCATGGTATGGGATTTGTAGCTGCTGATCAGCAATGGCCACTGTGACTTATCAAACGCCTTATCGAGCGGCGTACCATCTGCCAAGGCGGGTTGATATAAGCGCGGACAACCACTCATAAATTCCCCTGTTAGGCTGTTGCGACGACTGCCGACGTCGGGATTCCACAGCATCATAGGTTTAGGCCAGACTTTACTCGGATTCCCCGCGTCATCGCGTGCGCCGCGCATTTCTTCAAAACGGCCTCCGCGAGCAAATAAGTAACTGACTTTTTTGACTTCATCAGGCGTGAGTCTGGTATTGAGCTCACTTTGAATGCGGCTTACACCGCTAAGATACATGTCCTCGGCGTTGATATCGGCGACGGCTTTACCTAAATAGGCCACGTTGGCGGCGCCGTAGAGTGAGTAATCCGCTGCGCGCGTTAACGGATGTAAGCTGCCATCGGCGGCCTTAATGGCATTTTCGCCAAAGCCGGGTAATTGCAACTTCATCGCCACTTGGCTCAAGAAAGACTCCATGCACACCACATCACCACTGGCCATTTTCGCGACTCTTGGCTCGACAATCGGCCAACGACCTGTGGCAACTTTGGTTAGTGTGCCTTGCCATGCTGAGGTCCAGCCCCAAGACTCGTACGTTAAGGTGTCGGGCACTATGTAGTCCGACAGCGCCGAGGTTTCGTTGATAAAGCTGTCGATGCTGATAAACAGCGGCAGCACCTTAGGATCTTTCAGTTGTTCACCAATAGCTTCCCCTAAACCCGCTTGACCATAAATCGGATTGCCCATGTGGTTAATCCATGCTTTGAGTCGATAGGGATAACCGTGCACCGCCGCCGTTAAATGTTCGCCAAGCAAGGGCGATGAAATCGGAAACCAAGGTTCTTTGGCTGGATAAGGCGATTCGCCCGCTTCGACTTTACGGCGATACTCTGAGGTTTTCTCGTAGGGGAATTTAGATCGCGATAGGAATACGCCCTTAGGCTCGACCATGCCGTCAAACTCCTGCAGATTATACCTTGGGCCTTTACCAAAGGCGGGAAAGGAACCGCCGGAAGCTAATGCGCCACCTTTTAAATTGATGTTACCTATCATGGCGTTGAGCATCATGATTGCCCACGCGCTATAAAAACCATTGGCGCTCATTGTGCCGCCGTGGGAGATGACTGCGGCCTTAGTGCCATGGCTGGTAAATTTATCCGCGAGGGCAATGATCTGCGCCTCGCTGATATCGCACTCCTTGGCATAGTGTGCCATCTCGAAGCTCTGCGCCGCTTCACTTAACAGTTGGAAGCTAGATTTAACCGCAATCGCCCCCTTAGGTGTGTCGACGTTTTGGTCAACGTCGAGCATGGCTTTCAGGCTTTGGCTCGCCAAAACTATCTTGCCACTCGCGGCATCGACAACCAACTGCGAGTCTTGCTCGCCGTAGGCTTTGCCCTCGAAAGGTAAGCCAAGATCGCTGGCAAAGAGATATTGGCCATATCTTGGATGGGTAGGTTCGCTGACGATCAAGAAGCCTGCGTTACTAAAACCACGGTAACCTGATGCTTTTGCGGCATCGACATTGGGCGCACTCAAAAAATCGGTGGCGTAGCGCTGGTTATCAATAATCCAGCGCAACATGCCCATGGCGAGTGCCGAGTCGGTGGCGGGGCGGATCGGCAGCCAAGTATTATTGCCCGCGCAAGGTTGATTCGAGGTATTGGGTAGCATGGGCGACACCACCACATAACTGAAATTAGTGTTATTCACCCGCGCGTTAGCCAATTGTCTTGCTTGGCGTTTAAAGGGATTGCCCGATTGCTGCGGTGAAGTGCCGATAAAGAGTAAAAATTCGCTATGGTCCCAATCGGGTTTCAAGTGGGCGTATTTTTTCAAATCATCCAATAAAGCACCTGCTCCGGCGCGGTAGGTAAATCCACAGTAAGCGCCGTGGTTGGCAAAGTTTCGGGTGCCAAAGCTGTTGAAGGTAAAACGTTTGATAATGGCATCGCGGCCCTCATCGGAGGCGTTTGAGACCAGTAACTGGTTAGCCTTAGGGCCGTATTCTGGATTATTGGTATCGAGCGGCGTGGCAATATCACGAATCGCTCTTAAGCCTTCGACTTGGCCCTCACCAAATAAATCACCGCCTTCGACGACTTCATTCAGTAATTGTTCAAAGCTAATGCTCTGCCATTGGCCGCTGCCGCGCTTACCCACGCGTTTAAGACATTGGGTGACGCGATGTGGGCTATCCAATTGTTCTAGCATGGCATTACCGCGGGCGCAGGCGGTGGAACGTCCTTGTAGACCCTGTTCTTGAAAGGCGCTAAGCCCGACAAATGCGGTTTTGATCGGTGTATCGAAATCGATATGTTCCCGCGATGACAGCGGGTGATAAGGATTACCGCTGATACGGATGATTTTATCGGTTTTTTGATCGATACGAGCGCGCACGCCGCATTTGGTCCAGCAACCTAAGCACATAGTATTGGCGATGCGTTGATCGTCATTGCTGATTAACTGGCCTGACTGTAAATCGACTTTGTATTCAGGTGCTAAGGAATTGCCATGCAGTGGATCTTGGGTCGGTTTTCCTGACGTGCCATTGACGACACCTTTGCCCATTTGCGCTAACGTATGGCTATAACCCGCGGCAAATAATCCCACACCACCCGTGACAGCGGCCCCTTTGATAAAACGACGTTTACTCTTATCCATGATGGACTCCTTAATTCTGTAAACTAATTGGGTGCTCAGCGAGCAAGCTTTGCCGTAGGTGTGTGGCGAATAAGTTCGGAGACCAGCGCCATTAATGCTAACCAGAGGCCGAAGGTCCCAGCTATGCCTAATAGCCCTTCGGGTCCCCAAGGCAGTTGATAGAGATAAGTCCCCGCGCCGTACTTAGGATCGGTTTGCGCTTGAATTAGCACTATCCAGCGAAATCCCCACGCAAGGTGAATGGCCGTGAGGCTGACGATTCGCATTGCAACATTGGGTAAGTGACGAATGGCGAGCATCAGTGCCAGCACGGCGAGTGTGACCAGTACCCAAATCGCGGCCAGTTGCCAGCTTGGGCTGGTTTCAAGCAATAACGCGGCCTCGGGTGCCGAGCCCTTATCGAATAATGCCCAGCCGATAAGGCACAGGGCGAACAGACCAAAGCTGGCCCTTACCCAGAGTAATAGCTTGTCTTGGGTACTTTGTTGGTAGCCTGTTAATAACCGATTCAACACCGCCAAAGTGCCGCAGGCGGCGAGTAGGGCGCTCATCGCCATTAAAGGTGGCAGCCAATAGGTATGCCACAGTGGCCGCGCCTTAATGGCCATGGTTTCCATGCCAGTGTATAGGGCGATACTGCAGGCACTCAGGGCCGTGATAATCGCGATCGGCTTGATGAATTTGTCACTGTTCCAATCACCGAATCTCAGTAATTGACCTATTTTACTCACCCAATCTGAGTCAGGGTTCGTGGTGCGCTTAGGCAAATATTGGCGCAATAGCAGCCAAGCAAACAGCGCGCTGGTGCCCGAGAATACCGGCAGTAAAAAGGCACCATACCACATCCAAGATTCAGGGCGCACTTGCGCATAAAAATGCCAAGCCCGCAGCGGTTGGTGTAAATCGGCGAGTAAGGCGATAGGGGCGACTATGCCTGCGGTCAGCATTAAACAGGCGCAGAGTTTCAGCAGTCTGTCATCGGGTTTAGCATTGCTAAACAAGTGTATTGTCGCCACCCACACACTGGCATAGGCCAGACCCATCATAAAAAAGTATTGCACCGCCCAAGGTAGCCAAGTAATGGCGATATCTGGGGTAAAGATTTCTTTAATGACCATGGTGGATCTCCTCGCCAGTATCGGTAAGTAAGGTTCTAACGGGGGCTTGGCCGCTAATCTTGTCCACAAAGGCACTGCTCATGCCGATGTAGAACACCCGTGGCGCAGTGTTGGCCGTCGGTTTGAGTACCTTTATATCGGTTTTATTGGTAGCGAGCAGTTGGCTTATTTGGCTTTTCGGATCGTTAAGATCGCCAATCACACGGGCTTCTCCAACGCAGGTTTCGACGCAGGCGGGCAGTAATCCCGCATCCAACCTATGGGCGCAGAAGGTACATTTGTCGGCGGTATTAGTATCGTGGTTGATAAAGCGGGCATCGTAAGGACAGGCTTGCACGCAGTAGCCACAGCCAACGCACCATTCATTATTGACGACCACTATGCCGTCTTTGCGCTGGAAGGTAGCGCCCGTAGGACAAACGGGAATACATGGCGGGTTTTCGCAGTGATTACACAGTCTTGGTAGCATTAAAAACGCAGGCGGCGTGGTATCTTCCTGCTGCGAGACTTCATACTGCTGCACTGTGGTGCGAAATTGCCCTAGGGGCGGTTGATTCTCGATAGTGCAAGCGACGGTGCAGGCTTGGCAGCCCACGCAGCGACGAAGATCGATCACCATGCCGTAACGTTTACCCACTTGGCCTTCGCTGGCACTGTGCACTTGAGTGCCGCGTTTATCATCCTGCGCATACACTTGCACCACAGGGATCAGTGCGGCGCCAACACTGACGCTGGCCATTTTGCCGAGAAACTGACGTTTACTCTTGTCCATACAGATTTCCTTCACTCTTGCAGATGGCGAATAAACTGGCTCATAGACCTTGATTTAAGGTTTATGGCGAGGTTTAGAGGCATTCTGTAAAAGGCGAGGCGGCATAACTATAGTGGTTTTCCACATATCAGGCGTGGGTTTGATCTAGCGCAACAAATATCCGTTAGAATAGCCTTCAAAATGATAGGGTTTTATTTTTTACGGCTTTTAAACTTAAGTTTGGCCTGCTTCCAATTTGAATTGGACCTACTTTTAACTGGATTTGAGCTTGAGTTGAATTTGAGTTGAATTTGAGTCAATGGGGATAAAGGATTGCACTTCACGTTATTTAGGATGATGAAAACAGTGTTTAGCTCAGGGATGTCGCTCAAGCGGCTGTTACCGATTCAAGGAACAGTGCCTAAGATGGCACCGCGAACGATTTTCAGGATGGCACTAGCCGTGGCGTTAGCGTGCTTGCTCGCTTCGGCAAACGTGTTCGCCGTAGAGCCGCAGAATCAAAGCGCGCCTTCCGATGTAATGGACGCTGAGGTTGTCGCTCAAGTCGTTGCCGAAGAACCCGGTTATCAAGTGGTTGATGTGGGCGTGTTAGCCATCCGCGGTTATAAGGCGACGATTAACCGCTGGCAGCCGTTAATGGGTTGGCTCGAAACCCAAATTCCCAACAGTTACTTCAGGTTACATCCTCTCTCCCTCGATGAGTTAGCCAAGGGCGTTGAAACCCAAGGGCTCGATTTTGTGATCACCAACCCGGGGCAATCCGTGTTGCTGGCGCGGCAATATTCTCTCACTTGGTTGGCGACCCTACGCAGCCCGTTAAATAATGGCGCGGCGATGCAAGTGGGTTCGGCGCTGGTGGTGCGCGCCGATTCACCCTATCAGACTTTAACGGATCTCAAGGGACGTCGACTCGGTATAGTGTCGAAAAATGCCTTCGGCGGTTACTTGACCTTAGTGTACGAAGCGCAGCTAAAGGGCATAGATTTGCCTCGCTTTGTGGGTGAGATCATTCCGCTGGGATTCCCGCTAGATAATCTGTTGTATCAGTTAGATGATCAAAAAAGTGGTAATGATGCGGCGAAAGACAATCGACTGGATGCGGCTGTGGTGCCCGTGTGTCAGCTTGAGCAGATGCAGGCAGAAGGGCTGATTAATATCGGCCATTATCGGGTGCTCGATAACCAAACTCCGGTGGGATTTCATTGCCAAGTCTCGACTCGTCTCTATCCCAACTGGTCCATGGCGAAGACCAATCGCGCCTCGCAATCTCTAGCTAAAAGCGTGACCCAAGCGCTGCTGGCACTGCCCGAAGATCACCTCGCCGCTAAGACGGCCGATTCTGCGGGTTGGACCACGGCCGTGAGTCAGCTGGCGATCGATCAGTTACTTAAAGATCTCGACATGCATCCCTTACAAACACCTTGGTGGCAAAGGGCGTGGCAGTGGGTCAAGTTACATCAACAATGGGCTTGGTTTGTGTTAGGGATTTTGGTTTTACTCAATGTGTATCATTTCTGGTTGGAGTATTGTTTTAGCCGTCGCGGCCGGGAGTTAATTAATACTCAGCGCCAGCTCAATGAAAACCGCGCGCTACTGGAACATGCCCAGCGTATCGCGATTGCTGGTGAGCTTGGCGCGAGTCTCTCCCACGAACTGAATCAACCTTTGGCAGCGATTGGCCATTATTGTCATGGCGCCGAAGTGCGATTACAGCGGGGGACTAGCTCTGAGGAACTGCAATCGGTGTTGACGCTTATCCAGCAGGAAGTCACGCGAGCCGACAGCATTATCAGCCGCTTACGCAACCTGTTGAAGAAACGGCCTGTATCGAAACAACCTTTGTATTTGCATGAGCTGGTCAATGAGACTGTGCCGCTGCTCGCCTATGAGTTTGAACAACATCAAATCAATCTTGCCGTGAATGTGAGCGGCGAGCCCTATTTACAGTCCCTCGATGAAGTCGGCATGCAGCAGTTGTTGCTTAACCTGCTGAAAAACGCCGCCGATGCCTGTGTTCAGCGGTTAGAGCTTGAATCCAGTGGTACCGAACAGATCATCACGCAAAAGCCATACACGCCGACGATCGATATCGATCTTCGCTACCAAGAACGCACACTCTTGCTGACAGTCACGGATAATGGCACGGGTTTAACTGAAGCCGCCAGCCTGCTGATGCAAGCCTTTTATTCCACTAAATCAGAGGGATTAGGTTTAGGCTTAGTGATTTGCCGCGATATTGCCGAGAGCCATGGTGGGATGTTTAGCCTAGAAAGCGCTATGGGCGGCGGTTGCCAAGCGCAGGTTGCTATACCGCGTAAACCTGAGCCCAATGGAGCACTTTAATGAGTCTTGAGTTACCTGTGTATTTAATCGATGACGATGACTCAGTGCGTCGTTCTTTGCGTTTTATGCTCGAAAGTTATGGCCTTAAGATCACTGACTTTGATAGTGCCGAAGCCTTTTTTACCGCCGTAGACTTAACCCTGCCGGGTTGTGTGCTGGTCGATGTGCGTATGCCGGGCTTGAGCGGCCCGCAGTTGCATCTCGAATTAGTCGCCAAAAATAGTCCGTTAGCTGTGATTTATCTCACCGGCCATGGCGATGTGCCTATGGCAGTAGAAGCGCTCAAACTCGGTGCGGTGGATTTTTTCCAAAAGCCCGCCGATGGCGCAAAGTTAGCCGAAGCGGTCGTCAAAGCGTTGGAACATGCTAAAACGCATTATCAAGACAATCAGTATCTTGAGACTTATCAAGCGCTCACGCCAAGGGAGCGGGAGATACTCAACCTGATTGCTCAAGGGTTGAAGAACCAAGAGATTGCCGATAGCCTCTGCATTGCCATGCGTACGGTCGAGATCCACCGTGCCAATTTGATGAAGGGCATGCAAGTAGGATCGCTGGCGGAAATGATGCTGATCTATAGCCGGATCGCCGAACGCCTGCGCCTTGAAGATAACCGCTAAAATTTACCTTTTACTGCGCTAATTGCCGCTTTGTTAGCCGCCTATTTTGGCTAAGTTGTCGTATCATTGGCGGTTAGTATTGGCTTTGCTAGTAGCTTAGTTCTGGGCTTAAAGAAGAGCTTAGTTCTGGGCCCAATTCTGGGCGTAAAGATTGTGAGCCATGGCATTAGTGCAGCGCCGCTTAATTGCCAATACACCGCGATTGCCTTATTTTAGGGGCACTATTTTTAGGTCATGATTTTAAAATCACTTTTTACAGTGCTTTTTTAAGGTCTGTGGCCCTCTTGGATTGTTTTCTCTTTGTCCTGTAGAAGGCTTCTGCAGCTTAGATAAGACGCTCCCGTTTGCATAAGGAATGAAATGGCAAGCTTGATTCGTATTGTGCTGATTGATACGCACCTTCCGGGCGTTGTGGAACTCGCCCTCAATGGCCATACCAACATTTGTGGTACTAACGCCTCGGGTAAGACGACATTACAACGTCTAGTCCCTGTTTTTTATGGCGAATACCCAAGCCGCGTAGTGCCTTCGACCCGCGACAGTTTCGAGCGTTGGTACTTGCCACACGATTCAAGCTACATCATTTACGAATATCAAAAGGCTGATGGCTTACTGTACCAAGCCGTGCTGGCCTCTGCAGGCGATGGTAAGGGCGTTAACTATCGTTTTATCGCCAAAGGTTTTGAGCTAAGCGATTATATTAAATCGCAAAATGGCGACACTATTCTGTGCCACACCATGGCGGAATTAGGCCGTGATTTAAAACGTGCCGGCATCGCTACCACTAACTTGCTCAACACCCGCGAATATCGCGCCATTATTCAAAACGATCGCACCCTATTAAGCACGGGCAGCAACCGCAGCGAACTGCGCGGCTATGCACGCCAATTTGCCCTGTGTGAGGGCGAGCATTCCCTGCGCCACATCGAAAAACTCGCCAAAGCGGTGCACTCCAAAGAAGGCAAGATGGAGACGGTCAAATCCATGATCGCCGCTATTTTGGAGGAAGACGGGGTTAATCCGCCCAGCTCACGCTTAAATCCACAGCGCGTTGAGGCGTGGATCCGTGAAAGCCAACTTATCCAAGGGTTTGAAGTCATTCGCCCTGAGTTTGAAAAACTCGAGCAAGAATTTAACCAACTGCTCAGCGCCGAACTGCGCTTATCAAGCTTGTCCCGTGGTTATCGTAACGATGAAACCTTAGAAGCCGATCGCCAAGATATTCAGCAAACCTTATCTAAAGAGCTGAATTTAAAACTCAGATTGCTCGACGATGAATGGAAAGAGCAGCGCGATGAGCTCAACCTCGATTTATCGGCCGCCAAAGGCGATGTGGCAAAGTGCGAGTACGAACTCGATGCCATTGAAGATCAGCACAGCGCCTTTTTAGATGCCAACATAGAGCAAGCTAAGGCCGATCTTGAGATGCTGCCAAACTGGCGCACCGATGTTGAAAACCTAAGTGAACGCCACAAGCTGCAAACCGAGAAGCACCAAGATATTGAGGCGGCCTACAATGCCCGTCGCAGTAAGATTGGCGAGCAGTTAAACCGCGAGCTAGAAGGTTTGCATGCCGACCAAGACAAGCAGCGCGAAGCCCGCGATAAACAACGTGAAGTCGCGCGCACCGATATCGACGCTTTAGAGTTGCAATGGCGCAACCAAATGGATGCGGGCAAGGCCAGCTTTAGCGAGCAGGAATACCAATTCAAACTCACTGCCGCCGAGCTTAAATTACGGGTCGATGGCGTGACTTACACCGAAGAAGAAAAGCTGAGCCTCGCGATTTTCGACGAACGTATTCACCGCGCCGACGAAGAACAAGAAAGCTGCAATGCCAAGGTCGAGCGCTTAAGCAGCGATGAACGCAAGCTTAGAGCCAAACGTGACCAAGCCAACGAAGCCTTGCGTATCGCCACCTTAAGGGTGAACGAGCGTCAAACTGCGCTGGATGAACTGCACCACATGCTGTTCCCGCAATCCCACACCCTATTGGAGTTTCTGCGTAAGGAAGCTCAAGGTTGGGAGCAAAGTTTAGGTAAAGTGATCGCGCCTGAACTACTGCATCGCACTGATTTACATCCCAGTTTAGTTAGCGAGTCGAGCGAAGCTTTCTTTGGCGTACATTTAGATCTTAAAGCGATCGATGTGCCTGAATATGCCGCCTCTGAGCAAGAGCTGCGTATTCGGTTAAGCAAAGCCGAAGAAGCCCACACTAGCGCCCAAGAAATGCAGGCCGAGGCCGAATCTCAGCTAGTTGCCATTAATGGCGAGTTGGATAATCTCAGCCGTGAACTTACTTTTGCCCGCACAGCGTATAAAAATAGCCGTGACGATCTGCGTCGCCTATTCGATGAAAAGCGCAGTGAGCAAGATAAAATCAACAAAGCATTGAGCGAGCGCAAAGCCCATGCGGAACAAAGACTGACCCAGCTGGATGGCGAGCTGAAACAGCTTAAACATCAGCACGAACTCTGGCTCGAAGAGCAAAAAGAGCAAGCGCTCGAAGCGCGCATGGAAAAACAAGCCTATTGGCAGGAAGTGATCGGCGCGCTCGACAATCAACTCGGCCAAATTAAAGCGACCATTGAAGGCCGCCGCGAAAGTGCCAAAATTGAGCAGAAAGCCTGCGAGACCTGGTACAAAAACGAGCTTAAATCCCGCGGTGTGGATGAGGAGAATATCCTCAAACTCAAGCAACAAATTCGCGAGTTAGAAACCAAAATTAGCCGCGCTGAGCAGCGTCGCAGCGACGTACTGCGCTTTGACGATTGGTATCAACACACTTGGTTGATGCGTAAACCTAAACTGCAAACTCAGCTTAGCGATGTGAAGCGCGCGGTCTCGGAAATCGATCAACAGCTTAAGGCCAAAACTCAAGATGTTAAAGCTCGCCGTCAACAACTCGAAACCGAACGTAAAGCGTCCGATGCGGCGCAGGTTGAAGCCTCCGAAAACTTAACGAAGTTACGTGCCGTAATGCGTAAACTCGCCGAGCTTAAGTTGCCGACCAATAATGAAGAAGCCCAAGGTAGCCTAGGCGAGCGTCTGCGCCAAGGTGAAGATTTGCTGCTGAAACGCGATTACTTGATGGGTTCGGTGAAGCAATATGTAGAGCATTTCGACTCAGTGATCGCCAGCAAGTCAGGTTCGGGCCTTGCGGAAACCTGGGAGCGTGCCCGCGAAGAATCGAGCTTTATCAACGACAAAGGCATTCGTCTGCTGGATTACCGCAAGTTAGTGCCACAGCTTGAGCAATTGCTGAACGTGATAGTGCCGCAGTCGATTACTGCGCTGCGTGAGCAAGGACGAATTTTCGGCGTCGACTTAACTGCCTTCTATGATGTATTAGCCGATATCGACCGTCGCATCGCGTCCCAAAGTGCGCGTATTACCCGCGAAGTGGGTGAAGAGTTATTCCTCGAGGGCGTGTCTGAATCGGCGGTACGTATTCGTTCGCGCATCAGCGAGTTAGAGTTCTGGCCTGAGCTTGAACAGTTCGTCAAAGCCTTTAAACATTGGAAAGCCGATGGCTTTAATGGCTTGCCCGATGAGGATTACACCAACAGTATGCGCCGCGCCTTAGACATTATCGGCCGCGCCGCGTTAACGGGGGGCATCTCTAAGTTGCTGGAAATCGAGCTGCGTCTTAAAGAAGGTAACAGCGATCTGATTATCCGCACCGACAGACAGCTTAACGAATCCTCAAGCCACGGTATGGCATATCTGATTTTGTGTAAGTTCCTGTTGGCATTCACGCGCTTGCTGCGTGGCCGCGCCGATGTGACCATTCACTGGCCAATTGATGAGCTGGGCACTTTGCACCATACCAACGTGAAGAAGATTTTCGACGCCTGCGAAAACAACAACATTTGTGTGCTGGGTGCCTTCCCGAATCCTGAGTCTGAGGTGCTGAACTTGTTCGCCAACCGTTACATTATCAACAAACAAACCAAGAAGTTGCAGGTGGTAAAACCAAAGGTGAACCCAATTGCCGACATGTTGAATAAGCGTTTGTCGAAGGAGGCCATCTAATGAGCGATGCAACTCAAACCGTATTAGTCGGTACTGGCGCTTTGATTGAGCTGTTACTCAAGGGCGAGTTTATTTGCCGCACTACCAATGAAGAAGGCTGGCGCGCCCTTAAAAATAGCAGCACCCGCGAGCGGGTCGAAGGCTATTTAAACCAGATCAACCGTACCGTGGCGTCCGCCGCCGAAGGCGATGTGTTCTTCTGTGGTTATTTGCAGCTCGGCGATAGCGAACGCAAAGTGATTTCATCGCAGTTTAAAGATATCTGTCAGGCATTGATCCCGCTGGTGGAATGGCTGGTATTAGTGCAAGAAGCCAGTGGCCAAGATGCGCCGCTGAGCGAAGGCGCGCCCGTGCGTTTAACTGAGCTGCAAAGCCGTATCGAAGACACGCCGGCGTTTCGTGAGCAGTTAGCCAAACTCAGCCAATATCGTTTATTTGGCTCGACCAGTACCAACAGCGATGCGCAAATCAAGTTAGTCTTCAAACGCTTAGTCGAACTCGGCTATTTAGTGCGCCCCAATGCGGAGAAGCAAATCTATATCGCCACGGGCAAGCTGGATTATCTGTATGAAGTCATTCGGTTTATCGACGAAACCGAAGGCCTAAGCCTAGAAGCGCAGGCGGAAACGGCGACTCAGCGGGACTTAATCTAATGTTGGCACTGTTAAACCTAGGTAAAAGCTGCGACCAAGGAGGCCGTGATGAGCAGTAACTTACATCAGGCGGGGGTTAAGCTGCTCAAGCAGTTAGGTCGCCATGCTGACATCATCATGGACACCTATTTGGCGGGTTCTCTTAACGAGGATGCTCACGATCCAAGCGTGGTTGAAAAGCTCAAACAGGCCGGCATTTTGTGGCGGCCAGAGCCAGATCAAGAGCTGCGCCTTAAGCGTTCTGTGCGTGCCTTGCTCGAAGAAGGTTTAAGTGACGAGCGCAATCGCCAAATCGACTCTAACGTCGGCTCAGCTTTAGCGACCATTAAAACCTTGGCCGACCACTACAAAGAGGCGCGTCACAGCTCAGATTACAGCGCTGCAGAGGCCTATTTGTCGGATTTGAGTGAGCATGTTTATAGCTTTGCCGACAGTCTGCGTTATTCGATTCGTGTGCTCTGGGGCCGGATCAATAACGAGTTCGGTTATGTCGGTACAATCAACGCAAAGATCCGTGAAAATGAATTAGCCCAAAGCCAAGTCTCTGAATTGCTTAATGGCTTAGAGATGTTCCAGTTTAGTGAGCTTGGCGAAATCGCCGGCGATATCCGAGAGCTGCGCAAACTCTTAGTGACGACTTTGCAGGAAACCATGAGCGACTGCGCCCAGGAACTGAGCGTTGTGCAGGGGCGTTTACTCGAACTCTTAGGTCGCTTCAGGCAAATCCGTGGCCGTACCCGTTTGCTTAAGGGCTGGTTACTCTACACTGACTTGCATCCGGATTATCGGCCTGCGGACCATGTGTCCCACAAGGAAATTCCAAGCCTATTCAATCGCGCTGAAATCTTGCTCGCGCCTGCTGCAGTAGACGTGCACAACGCCAGCCAAGAACTGGAGTTGATGGGCATAGTCGCGCACATTAAAGCTATTAGTCGTCATCCCGTGATTGAAGCGGTGCGTGAGCGAGATGCGTCCGTGTCACTCACCCAAAGTGAAGATTTTGATGTGCCGGATAATCCGCTTAAACAGGCGGTGGATACCTATTTTGTCGATGTTATTGAGTCTGGCCTGCGTCAATCCGCGCTGGAATATCTGGTGGATAAGGCATTGCCTTGGGAAGCCGAGAGCTGGATTTATCAAGTGATTGGCGGCTACGAAGGCCTACCCGATGAACACAAAGCTTATTTTGAGCTTGAGCCATTAGGTGAGCCACATCCCATCTATAGCGGTAACTTTATCATTCGCGATGTTGAGTTATGGCTCGCCTAGGTCAGCAACAACTGCAGCTGTTGGAGAAGGCTTTTATTAAGCGTTCTCCCAAGATTAAGCTCACGGCTAACTGGCGCGCGATTTACCGCGAGTTAGAAGTGGGTGAGTTAGACGAGTCTGAAAAGTATTTGTGTTTTGCGCCCAAAGATTTTGAACTGCTAAGGCAAAGCGTGTTGGCGTTAATGGGGCTTGATTTAAGGCAGCTTGATTTTAATGTCGATCGCATGACTATGTCTGCCAAAAGTCACGATGAAAAGCTCGCTAAGATCCGTCCTGAAGCCGAATACGTTTTGATGAAGTACCTAGGTTTAGAATCTTCACCAACTGGGATTTCAACTCGCACATCACTGCGTATTCCTTTGGATGAAGCACAAAAGCATTGCCATGAACTCAATGTCGCAGCCATCCTAGTGATTGAAAACTTAGATGTATTTGATGTTATCCATCAAGCGCGTTTGCCACAGAATTTAACTCATGTGATGGTTATCTACCGAGGTAGCGGTCATCATTCCCCGATTGGCGTGCGGCATTTTTTGCAAGCGATGGCAGATAAATTACCGATCATTGCCTTTACCGACTTAGATCCCGCAGGGCTACAAATCGCCCATACCTTAATGGGTGTGACCCATTGCCTTGTGCCACAACTTGCGCTGACAGCACCTGCTGAGTTATTGGCAATAGCACAAATTAATTCTACTGATGATTTCGACAAGCAAGCGAAACAGGCTAAATATTTGCAAAATGCCGAGTTAAAGCATTGGCAAAAATTAGCCGTTTGGCTAAATCAACACCGTATTAGTATCAAACAGCAACACCTGCTGGCTCGCGGACTTGAACTAGTGTTAGTGCCATATATTTAGCTGTCATCCCTTTCATCTCTCTGCTTTATAATAATTAACTGGTTTTAAATACTGTTATAAATTTAAATTCAGTTATTAAGTCTGGGTTTTATCTGGCTGTTGTTTCTTATATGTTAAATTTGATGTTATTTGGTGTTTATTTTGTTTATTTATACTGGTTTAAATATATTTTGTTAGTGCTCAAATATTGTGCTTATAAATTTTTTATGGTTTAAAATCAGGTTATTACTATTTTTCTGTGATGGTGTTAACTTAATTCAAGATGAAGAAATGAAATTTATTCATTGAATTAACGGCTAGCATGTTTCACTATCCCCGCCTGAGCCAAAAATGGATTGGCAATTGTGCTCATCATGGAAGATGAATAACAAATAAATGACCTTTCTGGGGAAATCACAAGCATGATGAAATCACTTTCGACGCGGATCTTTATTGGTCTGTTTGCCGGCCTTATTTTCGGCACAATAGTGCAATACTTCTTAAACGATATCGGTTTTTTCTCGGGTAATTTAGTCGAGCTTGCCAGTGGCGTTGGTACTATGTTCGTCAATATGATTATGATGCTGGTGGTGCCACTCGTGTTTGTGAGCATCGTTTGTGGTGTCTGTGAGCTGCAAGATCTCAAAAGTTTTGGCCGCTTGGGCGGTAAGACCTTCGGTTTTTATATCATCAATACTGTCGTCGCAATCGCGACCGCATTATTAGTGGTGCTGCTACTCGAACCCGGTAAAGGTGTAGATATGAGCAGCACGGATGGCGTAGCGATTACAGCAACTGAGCTGCCAAGCCTGATGGCGCTGGTGATCGACATAGTCCCACGTAATCCTGTGACGGCTTTTATGTCAGGTAATATGCTACAAGTGATCTTTATGGCCTTGTTGCTGGGCGGTGTGATTAAGTCCCTTGGGGAGCATGTTGCGGGTGCTGTCCAAGGTTTTCAAACCGCCAATAAAATCATGATGAAATTGATTTCTGTGGTGATGAGTCTTGCGCCCTATGGTGTATTTGCCTTGATGTTTAAACTCGGCGCGACCTTAGATGCAGGTGTGTTTATGAGTGTGGTTGAGTATATGGTGCTGATCCTCGCGCTGCTGCTACTGTGGATTTTTGTGGTTTATCCTATGGCTGTGGGAGTATTTACTCCTATTTCAGCCAAAACCTTCCGCGAGAAGACCCAAGAGCAAGTGCTGTTTTCACTCTCGACCGCAAGCTCAAATGCGACTATTCCCGTGACCATGCGTACTTTAACTGACAAGTTAGGCGTGAACCGTGCCGTTGCTGGTTTTGGTGTACCGCTGGGTGCAACCATGAACATGGGCGGTGTGGCGATTTATATCACTATTGCGATTTTCTTTGTCGCCAATGCTTTTGGCATGCCTATTACCACTGAGCAATTGCCTTCGCTGTTATTTAGTGTCTTCCTATTATCTGTCGGTGCGGGCGGTGTTCCCGGTGGCGGCATGGTGATGATAGGCGTGTTAATCCATCAAATGGGTTTACCGATAGAAGCCTTTGCCATAGTGGCGGCCTTAGATCGGATTATTGATATGGTGCTGACATCCTGTAACGTGGTTGGTGATACTGCGGTGTTGACCATAGTGGATCAAACCGAGAAAGTGCATCAGCTTGAGTCAGCGAAGAGTTAATGTGCCACTAAGTCGTATTCTATAAAAACAAAAGCCACTGAAAACAGTGGCTTTTGTTTTATATTCACTATGCTGGTATTGATGCGTTGCTAGGTTAGCATCAACTATGTTAGCCCATTACTTAGTGCGAGTAATTTTATCCAGATAGCCCATGGCAAAGGCTGATAATACAAAGGTGATGTGTATTAACAGATACCACATGATTTTGTCGTTATCGATATTCTTCACATCCATAAAGATTTTCAGTAGGTGAATAGACGAAATCGCCACAATCGACGCCGCCACTTTGTTTTTCAGTGAGCCAGAATCTAATTTACCCAGCCAACTTAGCTTCTCACTGTCTTCGCCCACATCCAGCTGCGAGACAAAATTCTCGTAGCCAGAAAACATCACCATCACAATCAGGCCGCCCACGAGGGTGATATCAATCAAGGACAGGGTCACCAGCACTAAATCCACTTCAGTCATCTCAAAAATGATCGGCAGAATATGGAAGATCTCTTGGAAGAATTTAATGCCTAAGCCCAATAAAACAAAGCTGAGTCCCAAATAAATTGGCGCCATAATCCAGCGCGATGCATACATTAATTTTTCAAATATTTGTTCCATAATCCATTAAACCCTTTATCTAAAATGCGGTAAAAAAATCGAGTCACTAATGACTAAAACAGTAACATAATGCACTTTATGCGCGCTATTACCCAATCACAATGGCGTGAGTTATATGCTGTTATTGTGTTTTTTTTGTAACCTCTGTGGTTATTTAAACCCTATGTTAGGTGTTAGTAGCGCCACATCGTTTAATTTGCACTGCCTTTGATATGTCTGATCGTCGCTTTTTTCAACCTAATACCAAGCAAATTCAGCCATGGATGATCATTTTTCTCGGCATTTTAGGGCTTTGATGAAGGAAGTGACATTTGTCATCCTAGATTGCTGACAACTCACACTGCCGTGATGGACATTTTACGCAGATACTTAAGTCATCTAAACAAGGAGGCTTAATCATGCAACATAAATCACTGGACCAACAATTAATCGAATACCGTCAACAACGTGCTTTAGCTATGCCTTTATCCGGCATGATTGTGTGGAGCTTATTGTTTGTATTGAGCTTTGTATTACCTCCTTCGCAGTTGGTGATGGCGGTCTTTATCGGCACGGGTTCTATTATCTACCTTGCCATGGGTATTTCGCGGCTGACGGGCGAGAATATCTCGTTTAAGAAAAGCGCTGAGCGTAATTGGTTTGAGACTGTGTTTCTCGCTGCGATGGGGATGAGTTTTTTAACCTTTAGTATCAGTATTCCCTTTTTTATGGAAAATTATCTGGCTTTGCCTTTCGCCCTTGCGGTGCAAACAGGTTTAATGTGGTTAGTCCACGGTGTTTTAGCTGCGCAAAAGGTGGCCATAGTGCATGCGATAGTGCGCACCTTAGCCTGTGTGGCAGCTTTCATGCTCTGGCCCGAGCTGAGCTTTCAAATTCAGCCTCTAATCGTGGTGTTTTGTTATGGTTTTTCAATTCCTGTGATGCAGCGCCGTTGGAAGATTCAGCAAAATCTGTGTGCTAGCAATTAGTGGGTTATCTTTGGGATATTGTGTAGATTTTGGCTTTGCGGCCTAATGGCCGAGGTGAATCAAAGTCGTGGGGCTTCACACCTGACGCTTAATCAAGAGTCTAACAAGGTGATCTCGCCCTAGATCGATTTGTATGTCTGCCAGCGCACAGAGCTCAAACTGGTGTTATTGCATTATGGTTATTACCCTGCACTTTTTGCAGTGTGAAGGAGCTTATAATGCAAACCATGAAACTTACGTTCGTTACCGCTGGTGTTGTACTCGTTGGTAGTTTGCTGCTTAACGGTTGTGATAGTGGCAATGTGAATACTCAAACAGGTACACCAGACTTAACTGTAACAACCGAGGATGGTACTGGTGATGATATTAAAATTGCCACAGCAGTTAATACTGCGTTGATCGCTGATCAGCAGCTACAAAATTTAGATATTCAGATAGAAACCCGCAAGGGCGATGTCACCATTTCCGGCAATGTAAATAGCCAAGCTCAGAAAGATCAAGCTGAACGGGTGACGGCAGCAACCTCTGGTGTGCACTCGGTAAATAATCGGTTGGAAGTAAAATAGCAATGTCAGTAAAGCTGCCTGTTTGATGTATTCAATTGACAGACGACAAACAGGAGCGGCAGCTCTTATCTGGCTTTAATTCACCGCTTATGCCACAAAATACCAATCCCCGCCAACCATGCTGCGGGGCGTTGGCCTTCTTGATTTATAAAATATGTGAATCTTGCCGCGCTCTCTCATGTGCATCCGTACACTTCACGATATTCAAGCTATCTTTTTAATAAGTTGTCTTCAATGCACTTCAGTAACTTGTAGGGGATTGGTGTATTTCTGGAGCTTAGGAGTTGGCGGTTCATTTTAAAGAAATTATGTGTGTATCATTTTCGGTATGAACACTAAGCACCTTTAATCGACATTACATGCTTACAACTTAGCCATTGGATGAATTGCCTCACTGTAAGCTTTACCCTTACACCATTTTCCACTTTGATGCCGCTTCTTAAAATCACACATGGCATCCCAACGACCGCTTATGCCACTGTATTGACGACGAAACTCTTTAGCTGAAGTCAACCAAGCATCGGATGCAATCCCTAATTCATTAAGCAGTTTTGGTCGCCGATTATCGAGATAACCTTTTTTATCATGGCGAATGGTTCGGCCTGTCCAATCGATAAGTTCAAGATAATCAGCAAACTGAAACGGAATACCCGTTTGCACATTAAGGTGTGTAGCACCCTCAAATTTGACAAGGGATTTGTGCATTGTTTGATTATTACCGGAGGGTTTAGCTTGTTGATTCGGGATCGTTAACGCACTAGTGGACAAATTAAGTGAGTTAATCCTTTCTTGAATCGATGTAAAATCAGAGGATTGCAAGGAGTTGGCAATTCCTGCTCGAATAGGGTTTAAGTCCACATACATCATACAAGCCAGTAATGCTTGCTCATCCAATAACGCTTGTGACTTAAAACGACCCTCCCAAAACGCACCTTTACACTCATCCTCACGATTCGCCTTACGGGCAATTTCTTCATTTAAACAGCGCATAAACCAGCTAATACTACTTAATCGTTCATGCCACTCTGCAAGTAAGCCATCAAGTAACATGACTTCACCATCGACTAAGGTTTCATCATTCATATACTTAGCCGCGACAGCATGACCTTTAGTGATTTGGCACCAGCGACTGATAATGTCTTTTTTCGCTAAAGATTTCGCCTTCTCTACATCAATTTTAAGCACTAAATGATAGTGGTTATTCATCACAGCATAAGCGCAAATATCAATACAAAAAATCGACGATAACGCTTTGATTTTATCTATAATCCAGCAACGTCTATGCTCATAACTACGACCAGTGAGCTTATCCTCTCCACACAAAAAAGCCCTTCTCACACAGCGATTTATCACATGGTAGAAAGGCGTCGTATTGGCATCAATTAACTGTCTTCTGGCCGAGGTCATCACAAACTCCACTAAGACAAAATCAGGATAATTTAAAGCTTAGTTTAGAGAGTAAGAAAATACAAAAAGATGTGGCTGTCCCCGCTTTTGTCCCCGCTTTTGCCCGTTAGATCTAGCTTCCGAAGAGAACGGTAATTGCTGCACCAATAGCTCCTCCTGAAATAGCTGCCAATAGCACTACAAACAACTCCATCGACTTGTAATTTCTATTTTGAAAGTGACTAACAATTTCTGATGTCTCTTTAATAGGATAAACGGTTAAATTCTCTAGTACTTCATCAACGAACGCTTTCAAGTAAATATTATGCTTCTCAGTTTTATAAATACTGAAGTAATCTTGTTCGTAAATGTTTTTATAGTATATTTTCTGACCTTTAAATAAACCTATATCCAAATAAAGTCTGCTTAATAATCGTGGTTTTTTGGAATACCTATCTTTAAGCGTTTTTTTATGACTTTCATCTTCGATTTCAAGGAGTTTATATAAGCTATTTTGTATTGAATCCCAGTCAGAAGATTGCTTAGCGAGCATAACCTTTAGCTGATAGAAGAAAGCGATTTCGCTCGAAACATCTGAAATTAACTCTTCGAAAGCAAGGTCTTCTGATTCATATTTACTACCAAGGTAAGAAAATATTAATTTATCATAACCCATTAATTTTATATGGTTTAGTTCAAAGTTTGAAGACATGCTTGGAGTGGTATCCTCGTTCTCACTTAAGAAAAAATCAGCGTGAAATGGAGAAGGGCCCACATAGTCAAGTTGTAGGACCTTTCCGGTTGAGTCGAACTCTCGCTTTAAGTATTCCCTAACTATTTGAATTGCGGTAGAAGGTGAAGAGTTTTCACCAGCTCCGATAAGCTCTATAACGGTAAAAGGTCCATACCAATCATGTTTAAACACTATTCTGAAGTGTTCAGTTTCGGTATGAATATAGTTTTGATCTTCATTAATTACTTCCGCTTGTATTCTTCGAGGTAGGTAAAGATTAAATGAGAGCTCAAAAAATGGAATATGTGGATGGCAAGGGTCACCATCATTCATATGAGTACTTTCTGAGATGCTGATCTTTTCGTCTTTTACATCTTTATCAAAGTCGAGTTCAACATCGCTAACATTAGAAAGTCTTTCTAAAGATGCTCTAACTTCGTCAATATACTCTTGGACTGTAATTTTTTCTTCTACACCGCCCTTAAAAGAAAAGTGTAGGCAGCCAATGCCAAATGCCTTCATACATAGTCCTGTTCGATTGGTGTTATAACGTCTTAGTATTTATACGCTGTGCTGTTTGCAAAGCATAAATCGTTTGTTGGACTTGGCAGCTACCACATCCATGTAAATTGTTATAAATGATGCTATAGGAATTTGCTTTTTTGCGGTAGCAGTTTTTATACAGTTTGGCAGGTAATTACTTGATATCGTTTTAGCTTTATCATTCTTTCTGGTTCACTTTTCTCTGCGAAGTTGCTGTGAGCCATTGGAGTAAATCGTTCGAAAGATGGTACAGGCACAAATCTCTGGGGATTAATAGCTCGCACAGTGGTTACAGAAGTTCACGTTCCCCCACGACTTTGATTCATCTCGTCCGACAGGCCGCATAAACTCCAAATGTGAAACCCATCGCTAAAACTTTACAGATCCCTGATTTCGCAATCACAACCCAAAATGTCGCATTACGCGACAACAAAAAAGCCACTGTGGTCAGTGGCTTTTATCCTAAAAATCAAAATCTAAGCGATTCGGCTTACTCTATATTTGGCTCTTCGCTGTAATCGATACCGTGGTAGCTCAGGCAAGCGTCGACTTCGTTGCTGCTGCCTAGGATGACGGCAACACGTTGGTGAATTTGTGTTGGTTGAATATCCAAAATGGTTTCATAACCGGTATAAGCCTTACCGCCAGCTTGTTCGACTAAGAAGGCCATTGGGTTGGCTTCGTACATCAAGCGCAGTTTGTACGGTTTTTTAGGATCTTTATTGTCGGTTGGGTAAGTGAAAATACCGCCACGAGATAGCACGCGGTGTACATCGCCAACCATGGCCGCAATCCAGCGCATGTTGAATGATTTTTCGCGTGGGCCAATTTTACCGAGCAGTAAATCGGCAATATAGGTTTGCATTGGCGCTTCCCAAAAACGCTGGTTCGACATATTAATGGCAAATTCGGCTGTGTCTGGGCTAATGCTCATGGCGGCATTCGTCAGTAAAAACTCATTGGTTTCTGGGTGCAAAGTAAAGAGTTGCACGCCTTGGCCTGTGGTTAATGCCAGCATGGTTGATGGACCATAAAGTACATAACCTGCGGCTAATTGTGCGCGGCCAGATTGTAAAAAACTAGTTTCAGTCAGCTCGCCAGCAGGGGCGGGCAGGACGGAGAAAATGGTGCCGACTAATGAGTTAATATCGATATTAGATGAACCATCAAGTGGATCGAAACACACCAGATATTGACCATTTCGGCTGACTTCAACCACATGATCTTCTTCTTCCGACGCCAAACCGCGCACTGTACCGTCAGCTTTTAAGGCATCTTTGAGCATGTCGTTGGTGATGATATCCAGTTTTTTCTGGGTTTCACCTTGGACGTTTTCTTGCTCAGTCGCGCCTAACACGCCCGCAAGTGCACCGTGGCGAACGGCATGGCTAATGGCTTTTGAGGTGTCGGCTAAGGTTAAAATTAGGTGGGAGAGGGAGTCGTTCACTGCCTGTGAGGTCAGGTGCTGGGCCAGAGTCTGCATGTTATGTCCTTTAGAGGTTCAACAATGAGGTCAATTTCGTTATTTGCCGCGAATGATAACTCAGTTAGTCGACAATTTCAGCGATGTTGCTGATGCTTTTAGCGAATATTAGGGCTTTTTGGGATTATTTGGATTGGGCTTGGCGCAAGGGCCTAATTTGTATCGGCATATTGCATGCTATTTCTATTTAGGGTTTGCCTCTGGCACAATGTCGGCTTGTTTTTAATCGCTGACATCTTAGGCGATTATGTTTCCAAGGAATAATAATGATTAAAAATAGGTTAACTTGGTTCCCTGCGTGCTCACTTAAGGTGCGCGCCGTTCCCCTACTGATAGCGAGCCAAATGGCCATGATTTCGACAGCTATGTTTTCAATTACCCCAGCTTTTGCAATGGAAGGCGGCAAACTGCCACTGACGATTGAGCGAATGAATGCCTCGCCCGCATTAGCGGGCACCAGTCCTCGTGGTTTGAAACTGTCACCCGATGGTCAGCGCGTCACTTATCTTGCGGGCCGTAAAGACAATCAAAACTTTTATGATCTCTGGCAGATGGATGTAAAGACGGGAAAATCTAGCCTATTGCTCAATGCAGATAAGTTGGCAAGCAATGAATTATCCGATGAAGAAAAGGCCCGCCGCGAACGCCAACGTATTTATGGTGAAGGCATTATGGAGTACTTCTGGGCCGATGATAGCCAAGCGCTATTAATTCCGGCTGCTGGTAATCTGTATTATTTTTCATTAGTGGATAACAGTGTCAGCCAACTTCCCATTGGCGAAGGGTTTGCCACAGATGCGCGCCTATCACCCAAGGGACATTTTGTGTCTTTCGTGCGGGACCAAAATTTGTATGTGTTAGATCTGGCAACCAGAAAACTCCAAGCTATGACAACCGATGGCGGCGGGGCGATTAAAAATGCCATGGCCGAGTTTGTCGCTCAGGAGGAAATGGATCGCATGACGGGTTATTGGTGGGCGCCCGATGAATCGGCTATCGCCTTCACCCGTATTGATGAGTCCGGTGTCGAGCAAGTAACCCGTAACGAAATCTATGCTGACGGTATTAAACTTACTGAGCAGCGCTATCCCTATGCCGGCAAAAACAATGTCGACATCGCCCTCGGTGTGGTCACGTTAAAAGATAAGGCTATCAATTGGGTGAAGCTGCGCGAAGATCATAGCGATGAGAATAGCGAAGACAAGAGCAAAGATATTTACCTGCCGCGGGTCGATTGGTTGCCCGATAGCAAATATTTGTCGTTCCAGTGGCAGAGTCGCGATCAACATAAGCTAGATTTGCAACTGGTGGCGTTAGATTCACTGACTAAGCCAAAAACCTTAGTGAAAGAACGCAGTAACGCTTGGGTGAACCTCAATAACGATCTGCACTTCTTAAAGCAGCAGTCTGCCTTTATTTGGGCGTCTGAGCGTGACGGCTTTAATCATCTGTATCTTTTTGACTTAAAAGGCAAACTTAAAACCCAATTGACTCAGGGCGAGTGGGCTGTCGATGCGTTGGAATACATAGATGAAACCGCAGGTTGGGTATATTTCACTGGCCGCAAAGATACGCCAATCGAGAAACAACTTTATCGCATGCCTTTAGCGGGTGGCAAGGTTGAGCGGGTAAGCAAGCAAGCGGGCATGCACGATCCTGTGTTTGCCGACAATCAAAGTGTGTATCTGGATTATTTCAATAGCTTATCTCAGCCACCGCAGATCAGTTTACACGGTGACAAGGGCCAACAACTGGCTTGGGTTGAGCAAAATGAAGTCAAGCAAGGCCATCCTTTATATGACTATGCGGGTCTGTGGCAAATCCCTGAATTTGGTGAACTGAAAGCCGAAGATGGCCAAGTGTTACAAACCCGTTTATTCAAACCTGTTCCCTTCGATGCGAGCAAGAAATACCCTGTCGTAGTGCGGGTTTACGGTGGGCCGCACGCACAGTTAGTGACCAACAGTTGGAGCGAGCAGGACTACTTTACCCAGTATCTGGTGCAACAAGGCTATGTGGTGTTCCAGTTGGATAACCGCGGCAGCGCCCACAGGGGCACAAAGTTTGAGCAAGTGATTTACCGTCATTTGGGTGAAGCTGAAGTCAAGGATCAAAAAGTGGGAGTGGACTATTTACGAAGTCTGCCATTTGTCGATGCCGATAATGTAGCGATTTACGGCCACAGCTACGGCGGTTACATGGCCTTGATGAGTTTATTTAAGGCGCCGGATTACTTTAAAGCCGCGATTTCGGGTGCACCTGTAACCGACTGGCGCTTATATGACACCCATTATACTGAGCGTTACTTAGCCCATCCTGAGGGGAATGAAAAAGGTTATGAAGCCAGCAGTGTGTTCCCTTATGTGAAAAACTATCAAGCGGGTTTGTTGATGTATCACGGCATGGCCGATGATAACGTCTTGTTTGAAAACAGCACTCGGGTTTATAAGGCGTTGCAGGATGAGGGCAAACTGTTCCAGATGATCGATTATCCTGGATCTAAACATTCGATGCGTGGCGAGAAAGTGCGTAATCACTTATATCGCTCACTGGCAGATTTCCTCGATAGGCAGTTGAAAAACGCCAAATAGCAGGCATAAAAAAACCAGATCCTAGGATCTGGTTTTTTGTGAATCGATTTTTATCAAACCAATTAATGCGGATGTCGCTTAGCGGGCGATTAGCCTTCTAAGTTACCGCAAAAACGATAGCCTTCACCGTGAATAGTCGCGATGATTTCTGGCGTATCTGGCAAGCTTTCGAAATGCTTACGGATACGACGGATAGTCACGTCTACAGTACGATCGTGTGGCTTAAGTTCACGGCCAGTCATTTTCATCAGTAGATCGGCACGAGTCAAAATTTTGCCTGGGTTTTCAACAAAGTGCAGCATAGCGCGGAACTCGCTACGTGGCAGTTTGTAAGATTCACCCTGTGGGCTCACTAATGAACGGCTGTTGATCTCTAAGCTCCAATCATTGAAGCGGTAGTATTCTACTGAGCTCTTTTCTTCGACTTCAGCGCCAGCGCTGTTGACACGAGTCAGAAGGTTACGAGCACGAATCGTTAATTCACGTGGGTTGAACGGCTTGGTAATATAATCGTCCGCGCCAATTTCAAGTCCAAGAATTTTGTCGACTTCGTTGTCACGACCTGTCAGGAAGATAAGACCGATGTTGTTGATTTCACGTAGTTCACGTGCCAACAATAGACCATTCTTACCTGGCAAGTTAATGTCCATAACGACCAAGTTAATTTTGTTTTCCTGCATAGCCTTATGCATTTCTGCGCCATCATTGGCCTCAGTTACCACATACCCTTCTGCCTCGAAAATACTTCTCAGCGTGTTACGGGTAACGGCTTCATCTTCAACGATCAGAATGTGCGGATTTTGCATATTATTTACCTAAATTTTAATCAGTTTATACTAACCAATAAGAGCAACTTACTTCGGGCTCTTATATTCATAAAAGCGTTGATACTTCCTTGAACTGCTTTGTGCTCAAAAGGAAAATCTTTACGGTGACATCTATATCTGGATGTAGATTAAGTGCACGTTTAAGTGTAATACGAGAAAACGTAATCAGTACCAACTTCGATAAGCAATAGTTAGAATAAGTTCCTTAACTATTGTTTTTTTTAAATGTTTAAAAGACAAATCAAATGTAGAACAGATTTTAAACAGATGCCCGGTCAGTTCACGTTACTTTAAGCGATATATGTAACAAACTGTATTGAACGATAAGCATCTTGCTCAATCTGTTTCAACTCACCAGTACGTACATTGTACTCGTTTTAGTCATTTGTTAACAAATGAAATGTTAACAAATTTTAGGTGAGCAGGGGTTTTTACCATGATATTTACTTTAGCTATTGATTAGTATAACTAATGTATTTCTTATTCCTGTGAGCCAGTTCACGCCTCTTTGGATTTTACAATCACTCTGCTACACTAGCTTGGGTTCATTTTTCGACTAGACTACCAATGGACAATACGACTCAAAATTTGTGGCAATGTTACCAAGCGCCGTTGTTTTTGCTGACTCAAGCATTATCCTGTGATTTTTCCTTTGCTGTTATTACCGCTCATAATCCCGCTTCAAAGCTTCTCTCTCCTAGCCAAAACCGTTTACTCGATCGCCAACTTCTCCGTGAAATTGAATTACTCGGTAGCCCTTATCGTGCTTTAGTGGGCGCAGCACCGGATTTATCCCACATGGAAAAAAGTTGGGCCGTGTTTATCGATAGAACGATGGCATTGCAATTGGGTAAGAAATTTAATCAATATGCGATTTATGTTGTCGAACAAGGGGATGTGAGCTTAGTGCCTTGCACCTTGGATGGACATGATGAAGTGTGTTTAGGCAAATTTAGAGATTATGTGCAGCTGGTATACGAGCTACCCGATTTGAACATTTAGTTGTTTTCAAAAGATTTTATTTAAATTGTTCATTTGTTATGAAATTAGCATTGACTTCATTAGGGGTTTATTGCTACTTTTTTCGTCCCTTTCCTAGGAAAGGAACAGAAGAGGAGCGTTAACTAGGTAGTCGGTCAGAGGAGCACAAACTCCAGCGATGACTGATGAGGGAGATTAACGCCGAGGCATAGATATGGTTGCTGCATGTTTATGTCGGTCGCTCAGGCTGAATCCTGACGATTGTCACCTGTAATTGGTGGAGAGCTTCTGGTGACGATTGCTGTTTCCCTTCTTTTGGGGTGCGTTATCATTGAGCACCAGGCTCTTCGAACGAAGTCAGTTCGGAGTGTGATCATGTTAGTTAATCAATATCTTATTCAATCTGCATTTATTTGTTGCCCTACGTGTTTCACGGAGGTGCGCTAATGTCCCTCGTTGTCGCAAAATTTGGTGGCACCTCAGTCGCCGACTATAACGCTATGAATCGCTGTGCCGACATAGTGTTAGCTAATCCTCATTGCCGTTTAGTCGTGGTCAGCGCTTCGAGCGGCGTGACAAATCTACTAGTAGAATTGACCCAAGAATCGATCAACGACGATGGCCGATTACAGCGATTAAAACAAATTGCCCAAATTCAATATGCGATTTTAGATAAGCTCGGTCGTCCTAACGATGTGGCCGCCGCATTAGATAAATTATTGAGTCGCATGTCAGTATTGAGTGAAGCGCTCGCATCACAACGCAGCAAAGCGACTATGGATGAGTTGTTGTCCCTCGGTGAGCAATGTTCTTCGGCGTTGTTTTCGGCGGTGATCCGTGAGAAAGGTGTCAACTCAAGTGCCTTCGATGTGCGCCGAGTGTTACGTACTGACAGTCACTTTGGCCGCGCTGAACCTCAGGTCGAGCAGATTGCGACTCTAGCTCGTGATTATCTACAGCCACTGTTAGCGGAACAAGTGATTGTGACACAAGGCTTTATCGGTGCTGATGAAGCGGGACAAACAACAACGTTAGGTCGTGGTGGTAGTGATTATTCTGCTGCGCTGTTAGCTGAAGCGTTACGCGCCTCAGCGGTCGAGATTTGGACCGATGTCGCTGGGATTTATACAACGGATCCTCGTTTGGCGCCCAATGCCTTTCCGATTGCCGAGATCAGTTTCAATGAGGCTGCCGAGATGGCGACCTTTGGTGCTAAGGTATTGCATCCAGCGACTATTCTTCCTGCCGTTCGTCAGCAAATTCAAGTGTTTGTGGGTTCAAGTAAAGAGCCTGAAAAAGGCGGGACTTGGATCCGTCATCAAGTGGAAGATGCGCCCGTATTCCGTGCTGTGGCTTTGCGCCGCGATCAAACCCTGTTAAATCTTCACAGCTTGCAAATGCTGCATGCGCAGGGCTTTTTAGCGGAAACCTTTGCGACATTAGCGCGACATAAGATCAGTGTGGATCTGATTACCACCTCAGAAGTGAATGTGTCTCTAACCCTCGATAAAACAGGTTCAGATTCAAGTGGTCAAGGTCTGTTGAGTGAGGCATTGCTGCAAGAATTATCACAGCATTGTCGTGTGCGAGTTGAAGATAGATTGGCCTTAGTGGCGATTATCGGTAACCGCATCGCGACGACGCCGGGTATTTGTCGCCGTGTATTTGAAGTGTTAGAACCACACAATGTGCGGATGATTTGCCAAGGTGCCAGCCCACATAATCTGTGTGTGTTAGTGGCAGAATCGGAAGCGGCGCAAGTGGTTAAATCGCTGCATCAAAATCTGTTCGAAGGCGTTTAGTATGTTGCCGACAACATCGTCTCTGCAAATCGGGGAGCTTGCCGCAGGGCAAGCACTTACTTTGCCTATCTACCATTTCAAACCGAGTGACGATAAGGCGACTGGCCCCAAAGTGTATATTCAGGCCAATGTCCACGGTGCTGAAGTACAAGGTAATGCGGTGATTTATCAGTTGATGAAGCAGCTTGAACACTGTGACATCCGCGGCGAAATCACCTTAGTGCCATTGGCCAATCCACTCGGGATCAACCAAAAAAGTGGTGAGTTTACCCTTGGCCGATTTGATCCTATTACAGGCGCGAACTGGAATCGTGAGTATTTGAATCATGCAATCGATTTGCCGACTTGGTATGGCGAACATGCCAAGCTGAGTGATAGCGAGCTGCTCCAAGCCTATCGCAGTACTTTGGTTGAAGCCTGTCAGCAAAAATTGCGTCATGAATGGGGTATCACCACGGGTCATAGACTTGCGGTTAACCTGCAGATTATGGCCCATGGCGCGGATATAGTGCTCGATCTGCACACAGGTCCTAAGTCTTGTAAGCACTTGTATTGTCCTGAATATGACTTAGCTGCTGCGCAGTTTTTGTCGATCCCTTATACGCTCATTATCCCCAATGCCTTTGGTGGCGCCATGGATGAGGCTGCGTTTTGTCCTTGGTGGCAATTGAGTGATTTTGCAAAATCTCAAGGGCGCGATTTAGGGGTTGCAGTGTCAGCGTTAACCTTGGAATTGGCGAGCCAAGAGCGCGTCTGCCTTGAGGATGCACGGGTTGATGCACAAGGGATTTTGGCATATTTAAGCCACCGAGGCGTGATCGCTGAAACCGTTGCGCCCGCTAAAATGCAGCGCTTTGGTTGCTATCTAAAAGACTATAAAAAATATCACGCGCCAAGTGCTGGCTTAGTGGAATACCTTGCACCTGTGGGTGAGCCATTAGCCGCGGGACAGCCCTTAGTGAATTTGCTGCGAATGGATTTATACGGTACAGCGGATGAGCTAAAAACGGTCAGTTTGCCGCAGGACTGCGTGCCGATTTTGCACTTTGCTTCGGCATCAGTGCACCAAGGGACTGAACTTTATAAAGTGATGACCAATGTGTTTGAGTTGCCGACATTCCAGCCTAAATCATAAAAATTAGCTCGTAAGCATTAGCCCATAACAATTAGCTTATAGCTTATCTGACTGAGAGAAAACAACGCCAATCCTAATCGATTGGCTTTGTTGTTTTAAGGTGGCTATAACCACTTAAATCGATAAAACAGCGCCATTTGCAGGGCGACGAGTGAGATTAATATGCCGCAGAAGGTGGCGAAGGCCCAAGTGTTGTCCGCGCCCGGTATCCCGCCAATATTGACCCCAAGTAAGCCTGTTAAAAAGCCTAGCGGTAAGAAGATTGCTGACACTAAGGATAAGAAGTATAAGCGTTTGTTGAGTTGTTCCGATTGCTGACTGAGTAATTCTTCTTGAGTCACATTGGCTCTATCGCGCAGGGCATCGAGATCTTCAATGGTGCGGATAAGTTTATCGTTTGTTTCCCTCAGCTTGAGTCGCTCAGTATCTTTAAATAGGCTAAATTGCTCAGAAATCATTTTCGAGAATGCTTCGCGCTGTGGGGCTAAATAGCGGCGAATGGCCACAGTTTGACGGCGCAGTTCGGCGATATCGGTACGTAAGTCTTTCACATTGCCTGAGACGACTAGCTCTTCTAAATCAGAGAGCTGTTCTTCCAATTTATCAATAAACTCGACTTTACGATTGGTCAGTCGCTCGCAGATTGCGACGATAAAGTCCCCCGTAGTTGTAGGCCCATTGCCCTCAAGGATTAGCTCGGCGACATCTTTGACCGACTGTAACTCGCGATCGCAGGTGGATATGATCCGCTGTTTATCGGCATAGATACGCACGGCCACCATGTCTTCTGGAGCAGAATTGGGGTTGAGGTTGACGCCGCGTAACGCGAGTAATATGCCTTCACCTGTTATCACTGCACGGGGACGAGTGTCTTGGGCGAGTAGGGCATCACTTTCGACCTTAGGCAGACCGCTATTGAGTATCCAGTGGCGTGCCTTTTTATTGCGATAGCGAAGGTGTAACCAGAGTAGGCCATCCTGAGGATCCCATTTTTCGATCTGTTCTAGGCTCAAGGTGGAGCCCGCTTGGGCGCCGCTGAGCACTAAACTGTAGATAAACCCTTCGTGCATATCGCATTCCATTTAACTTTCAAAATCATCCAAACAAACTAACTGATTTTGTCATGAAAATGAAGTCAGTACTTATGCTTAACGACATGAGACAAACGTAAATTGACATAAATTTGATGTGCTGAGGGATGCAAGCAACTTAGCCAAGGATAGGTTAAAATTAGCATTAGTAGGCTTAGATCAAAGAGACAATAAAATGGAATACGAATTTCGGCGTAACAGTTTAACTGGCACTTTTTTGGCTAGCTTTAGCATGGATCATGAAGTGCTTGGGCAATGGTTTACGGAAGAATTAGGGACTGAGTTAGCTAAAATTCAGCAAGTGTTGGGTGTGATAAAAGAAATTCAAGCCGATAAACGAGGTTCATGGCGTCTTGTTGGTAATGATTTTACCTTAGAGTTAGAGCGTGAACAGGCCCGAGTCTTTGCCAATACCTTAGGCTTTGAGCAAGAATATGAATTGGAAGAGGCTATGTCACTCTATGATGCTGAGTCAGAAGCTTATTGTGGCCTAGAGGATTTTGAGCAGGCGCTATTGAGTTGGCAGCAATTTATTGAGAAAGGTTTGTAATCATTTATTTAATCTCTATTTGATAAAAACATAAAGGCAATCATGGGATTGCCTTTATTGTTTGCGTGATACCAAGCTTATTTTCGTATCTTTAATTATTTAGGTAGCGCACCGCCATTTCGGTTCTCGATTTAGCATTGGCTTTACGCAGTAGGTTTTTCACGTGTACTTTAACTGTGCCTTCACTAATGTGTAAATGCTCTGAAATCATGCGATTACTTAAGCCTTCCGCCAGTTGCTGTAGAATTTGCAGCTCCCTTGGGGTCAGGCTTGAAATCCATTCTTGTTCATCGGTCGCATCTTTAAGTTCGTAAAGGTATTCCTCTACTTCATCGCTGATCACCCTGTGGCCAAGCATGGCATTTTTGAGTTTTTCGAGCAGCAAATCTGGCTCAGTATCTTTGAGCAAATAGCCGTCGGCTCCAGCGCGAAGTAAACGGATAACATCCTGTTTTGCATCTGAAACGGTGAGAATTACTATGCGTGAGGTAACACCTTCTTGGCGCATGGCGTTGAGGGTATCTAGGCCTGTCATGCCTTTCATATTCAGATCGAGCAATATGATGTCGGGTTCATCGGTGACCACTGCGGTTAATGCGTCTAAACCACTACCGGCTTCGCCAAATAGGCTGAAGTCAGGATCTGAAGCGATGAGCTGGCAGATGCCTTTGCGCAAGAGGGGATGGTCATCGACCACTAGTACTGAATAAGGTTTACCCATTTGAAGGCTCCTGTTGAGATGGGAAAATAAGCGTCACTCTAGTGCCACTTGACCCCTTGCTGTGCTGCATAAGGTTTAATGGGCTATTAGGGTTGAGTGCGTCGTCTTGTGCATTGCATCCTTGCTCAGTCGTGGTTGCCATAGCAGGTTTAAATCTCTTTAAATCATTGTCGCTGAACACGACTTTACCTGAAAGCTTACTGGCTCGTTCATGCATTATACCTATGCCAAAATGTTGATCTCGTTCTTTTAAATGTCCAATACCTATGCCGTTATCACAAACATCAATATTGACCATACCCTCGTCATCCTTATAGCAATGGATGTTAATGAGGCTGGCCTCAGCATGTTTGATGGCGTTTAACGTCGCTTCTCGCGTGATCTGCAGTATGTGGATGTGTTGCTTTGCCTCTAGCCATTGTGGCGCAAGTTTATAGTCTAAGGTTATCTTTATATTCGTCTTTGTCCTGAGTTGCTCAAGCATAGCTTCTAAAGCACTTTTTAGATCAGGTTCTTTAATTGTGAGCCTAAAGGTGGATAGTAACTCCCTGAGCTGCACGTAGGCAGTGCTTACACCTTCGTTGATTTCGGTTAACTGCGCCTCAACGATCGGGCTGCGGCAACTGCAATCTAAGTTTTTGCGTAATAAGCTAATTTGGATTTTTAGGAAAGATAGCACTTGACCTAAAGAGTCGTGCAGCTCCCGGGCAATCACGCCACGTTCCTCCATTAGCGCCAGTTGCTGTCTTTGCTCTGTGGCATTGTGGATCACGATTGAGCGGGTCAGCATAATTGCGAAATTGTTAAACAAGGCGATATTGGGTGTTTGGTCGGCAATTAACTCTAAATAGCCTAAATTAGCCTGCTCAAATTGCAGTGGGAAACGGGTGCTCTCTTGAGTCATATCTGGCCAGCCACCATCGGCCTCAATCACTTCAAGCTCTTGCTCGGGATATTGGATAATGAGCCTTAGGAAGTCGAGTGATTCATAGCCTTTTAACTGATTCAGCGCCGCTTTAAGCGCTTTGTAATCGAGTTTATTCGCGTTTAATGTCAGTAGGTTATCATATAAGAATGCCAGCTCGTTGTTGGCCCTTGTCAGCGCTAAGGTTTTTTCTGCTACCTGCGATTCTAGGTTGCCATAAAGCGTCGCGAGTTCCTTAGCCGTTTTTTGTAGGGCATGGGTCAGTGCTGTAAGTTCAATATATTCGGTCTCGGGCATTTCAATTTCAAAATTACCTTTAGAAATGGTATTCGCCGACTCCATCAGTTTTTGCAGTGGGATCACCACTTTCTTCTTTGTAAAACGCACGGCCACAAAAGCGATAATGAGCATGACGCCTAAGCCTAATATTTGGCTGGCTGCAAGGAGCCTGAGTTTAAAGGCGGCGTAGTGCTCCATCTCAAGCACCAGTAAATCTATGGTATCAACAAAGTCCTTCAGTGAGGCGACATAATCGCGGGAGTTTTCTTGTTCTATGTAGTGTTTCATCACCAGCCATTTATCGATGACAAGCTGATATTGAGCGGCAATTTCTGGCGGACTAAACCAACTTTCCGAGGGCTTTAATGTGTCGGAATAGAGCGTATTTTCGAATTCGGTGATTTTATCCTGCGCAGCATCACTGCCTGAGTTGGCGTAAAACATTAACCGATAGCTTTGCATCCTCAGCGACCCTGAGGCATTAATCGCCTTGGCGTCGCCTAAGCTGTAGGACAAATTGATGATAGCAAAAGTCGATAAACTACTAGAGAGCAGAATAAGTACTAACATTAATCCTAAGATTTTTGAGGTGAGACTACCTCGTTTCATTAATCCGCTGTTCATTTTGATGGCCGCTGTTATGGCACTTTGCAGTGGTTTTTACATTAGAAAATAATGTAATACATTAACAAAAGTATAGAAATGTGAACAACAACACCTTTACATTTTGATCTAGCGCAAACTTCAACCTAGATACCCCCTAAGAGGTATATTTTTAGCAGGGTTAAATCACTAAGTTTGACCATGGAGATGTCGTGATTTACAACAATAATGCAACACGGAGATGAGATGATGAAGAAGATGACAGGTAAGTCCTTTGCACTGAGTGCACTGGTTGCCGCCAGCTTCATGGCAGCGGGCGCAATGGCGAGTGATAAAACAGAGCCTCGCAACGAAGTTTATAAAGATAAATTTAAGAATCAATATAATAGCTGGCATGATACCGCAAAGAGTGAAGAACTTGTCGATGCGATTGGGCAGGATCCTAATATGGTGATCCTGTGGGCTGGCTATGCATTCGCAAAAGATTACAACGCTCCTCGCGGCCATATGTATGCCGTGACCGACGTGCGTAATACCCTACGTACTGGTGCGCCGAAAAATGCGGAAGATGGTCCATTGCCTATGGCATGTTGGAGCTGTAAGAGCCCTGATGTACCTCGCTTAATTGAAGAGCAAGGTGAAGATGGTTACTTCAAAGGTAAATGGGCTAAGGGTGGCCCTGAAGTGACAAATACCATTGGCTGTGGTGATTGTCATGAAAAAGGCTCACCAAAACTGCGGATCTCTCGTCCTTATGTAGACCGTGCAATGGATGCTATCGGTACGCCATTTGATAAAGCTTCGAAGAAAGACAAGCAATCTATGGTGTGCGGTCAGTGCCACGTTGAATACTATTTTGAGAAAAAAGAAGACAAAAAAGGTTTCGTCAAATTCCCTTGGGATATGGGCATAACTGTTGACCAGATGGAAGTTTACTACGACGGTATCGAGTTCTCCGATTGGACTCATGCGCTGTCTAAAACACCTATGTTAAAAGCGCAACATCCAGAGTATGAAACTTGGAAACTGGGTATTCATGGTAAAAATAATGTCAGTTGTGTTGACTGCCATATGCCAAAAGTGACTAGCCCTGAAGGTAAGAAATTTACCGATCATAAAGTGGGTAATCCATTTGACCGTTTCGAAGAAACCTGTGCAACTTGCCATAGCCAAACGAAAGAATTCTTAGTTGGCGTCACTAATGAACGTAAAGCTAAAGTTAAAGAAATGAAACTGAAAGCGGAAGAGCAATTAGTGAAAGCGCACTTCGAAGCTGCTAAAGCGTGGGAATTGGGTGCAACTGAAGCTGAAATGAAGCCTATCTTGACCGATATCCGTCATGCTCAATGGCGCTGGGACTTAGCGATTGCTTCCCATGGTGTTGCTGCTCATGCTCCTGAAGAAGCCCTACGTGTTTTAGGTACTTCAGTGAATAAAGCGGCCGATGCCCGAGTTAAGTTAGCACAGTTATTAGCGAAAAAAGGCATCACAGATCCAATCGCTATTCCTGATATCTCTACCAAAGCTAAGGCACAAGCAGCATTAGGTATGGATATGGATAAGATGAATGCAGAGAAAGAAGCATTCAAGAAAGACATGTTACCTAAGTGGGATGAAGAAGCGAAAAAACGCGAAGCCACTTATAAGTAGGTTTTAATCAATCGCGGTTGAGTTTTCAATATGAGCTAACTCCTCATGTAAACAAAAGCCCTCGCTGACTCAGCGGGGGCTTTTTTATGGAAAAAAATATCGAGTAATATCAGGCGTTGGTCATGCTGGCTGAAGAAATACCACGGGCTAAATCGCTATTTGATCAGTTTTAATAACGCCCTAAAGCGCTCGCCTTGGGCTTGATGTTGTAATTCAAATAATAACGATTCCACGTTAGTTAATAGGGCGCCTCTGGCAGTCATCATTTGGATCCCGAGTTGTTTATTCTCAGCACTGCGTGACGATACGCAATCGGCGACTAAATGCACCGAATATTGCTGTTCGATAAGGTCACAACAGGTTTGGTAAACACACACATGGGTTTCAATACCCGCGAGTATGACGTGTTTGCGATTCGTCTTAGTTAATGCCTTTGCAAACGCGTCACAGTGCCAGCCGCTAAAATGCTGCTTGGCAATGGGTGAGCTGGTTTTCACAAGTAAGGTTTGCAGCTCAGGGCTAGTTGCTCCGAGTTTATCGGGTAGCTGTTCTAACCACAGTATTGGAATTTCAAATAATTGTGCGCCTTGGATTAAGGTCTGTAGTTGTTGATGCAGCTTGTCACTGTTATCCATGATTTGTGCAAGTTTTCCTTGCACATCGACGATAACGAGAACACATTCTTCTGGTTTTAACATCGGGCCTTCCTTCTGCGCTTGATGATTGTCTTAGTGATGATCTTCGCTTTTGTCTAAGAGCTTGTGTTGTGATGCTCAGATTTCATCTCGATTTACGCTTCCCCCAGTAGACCCTAATTTAACCTTGTTACCAATAGGCCTAAGGTCGAATAGCTGTCGCACTTAAACTGCTCACTAAAAGAGTGCATCGCACCAGTCAGTGCTCGATTATGGTGCGTTTTTAACCTTAAAAAATAGTGTTAAACAATTTAAATCATTAATAATCAATAGATTAAATTGTTGGCCTAATGATTGAATTACATTTGATACAAGTTAATAACAATCGCGTTTTTTTGGAGGTCAGAATGAAACTAGTCAGCGCTATCATCAAGCCGTTTAAGTTGGATGATGTCCGTGAAGCTATTGCCGGAATTGGTATTGAGGGCATGACGGTGACCGAAGTGAAAGGTTTTGGCCGTCAGAAAGGGCATACAGAGTTGTATCGCGGCGCCGAGTATCAGGTGGATTTTTTGCCAAAAGTAAAACTAGAAATTGCCACTAAGGCTGAAAATCTCGACATGTTGATTGAGGCGATTACCACTGCGGCCCATACGGGGAAAATTGGTGACGGTAAGATCTTCGTCGTTGATTTAGAACATGCTATCCGTATCCGTACGGGTGAACTTGATACTGAAGCGCTATAAGGGGCTGACAATGGAAGAATTAACGAAATTAGGCGGCACAGTCACTGAACTACGCTTTGCACTCGATACCTTTTACTTTTTGATTTCTGGCGCTTTAGTCATGTGGATGGCGGCGGGATTCGCTATGTTAGAAGCGGGTTTAGTTCGCTCTAAAAATACCACTGAAATTTTAACTAAGAACGTTGTGCTGTATGCGATTGCCTGTGTGATGTATCTGTTGGTTGGCTATAACATCATGTATGTGGATAACACTGAAGGTGGCTGGTTACCGTCAATTGGCACCTTAATTGGTTCGCAATCAGCAGATGCGAGCCATGCATTAGAATCTGACTTCTTCTTCCAAGTTGTATTTGTGGCAACGGCGATGTCAATTGTCTCTGGTGCTGTGGCGGAACGGATGAAGTTGTGGGCTTTCTTGTTCTTCTCTGTGGTGATGACAGCGGTTATCTATCCAGTAGAAGGTTATTGGACTTGGGGCCAAGGTTTTATCGCTAAACTGGGCTTTGTAGACTTTGCTGGTAGCGGTATTGTGCATATGACGGGGGCGACCGCGGCGATTGCTGGCGTAATATTGCTCGGTGCGCGTAAGGGGAAATACGGGCCTAATGGTCAAGTGAATCCAATTCCAGGCTCTAACTTGCCAATGGCAACCTTAGGTATGTTTATTCTGTGGATGGGCTGGTTTGGCTTTAACGGCGGATCGCAATTAATGGTGTCGGATGCGGCGAATGCAAGCTCTGTGGCGAAAGTGTTTGTGAATACCAATACTGCAGCGGCTTTTGGTGCTATCTCTGCGCTTATAGTGTGTAAGATGATTTGGGGTAAAGCGGATTTGACCATGATCCTTAACGGTATTTTGGCTGGATTAGTGGCGATTACGGCAGATCCTCTCTCGCCTTCATTGTTAATGGCGGGTGTGATTGGTTTAGTGGCGGGCGGCGTGGTGGTGTTCTCGATTGTGGGCTTAGATCGCATTAAGATCGACGATCCCGTCGGTGCGATTTCAGTACACGGTGTGGCTGGTTTCCTTGGCTTAATGTGTGTGCCATTATCCAATGCTAATGCAACTATTACCGGACAGTTGACGGGCGCAGCGATCATTTTCACTTGGGTATTCTGCTCATCATTTGCAGTCTGGTATGTGATTAAGATAACCATGGGGATCCGTGTGACTGAGGAAGAAGAATACAACGGTATGGATGCTTCTGACTGCGGTATTGATGCCTATCCTGAGTTTGTTACGGTCAAAAATGCGGGCTGATTAAACTTGCACATTAACACGTGATTCACCTTGATGCTTAGCTTGGATCGAGGGATAGTGAAGCAGAGCCTAGGCTCTGCTTTTTTATGGGTAATCAATGTGATTGAAGTTTAAGCACAGGGTCATAAGCTTAATTACTGAGCAATTTTGTTTTCTTGTATAAATTAAGGAGTGTTCTATGAGCTTGAATATAAAAACAATAGGTCAATTTTCGCGACTAAGTCTTATCGTCATTTCTGGCTGGATATCGGTTTCTGCCTTTGCAGGAGAAGTGATCGTTAATCGCTCAAGTGAGCCTGTCGATGCCTTTGCCGTGCGTGATCAAGTGCTCAAGGATTTTGAATGGCAGGAGTCGCTTCGTCGCCAGCAGCAAATCCAAATTCTGCAGGCTTTACCCTCAGGTTGCGTTACGGTCATGAAACCCTATCGACATTTTACCTGTGGAGAGCATAACTATCGGCCGTATCATTATCAGCAGCGTGAGTTATACATAGAAGTTGACCGACCTTCACAATAGTTAATTCGTTAAATTATTTGCGATTATTTTCAATCGATCGCGATTATCATTTTTTGTAACCATTTTATGTCGTCTTTTTCGCCATTTGTAATAAGCTCAAATAGGAGCTAATGGTGTGGGAGGACGTATGTCGAAACTATTCCGAGCCGTATACTTGAGTACGATCTTGAGCGTTGTATTCAGTCAATTGTTTGCTTGTAGCTCGACGACCATTGAGCCTAATCCGTCGGATCTTGAGTCGTTACTTGCCGATTCACTGTTTACCCCTGTGGCCGATATTCCTTCTGTTGCGGATATTTTTTATCTGCCACCCGAGGTCGTGACAGACGTAAAACGTCGTTATGGGATATACACTTTATCACACAATAACAACATGTTAGCCAATGAATGGTTAGCTAGTTATATCAATGCGAGTCAAACCAATAGCGCTAACATTGATTTTCGATATCAAGATAATCTGACCCAAATTGCCCGTGAAACCTATGCCCAAAGGGCGGGTAATTGCATGTCTTTAGTGGTCATGACTTCTGCGTTAGCGGACATATTGAATGTGAGTGCTGAGTATCAAGATATTGCGATAGAACCCGTATGGGATAAGCAAGGTGATTTCTATTTAATCAATGGGCATGTGAATTTACGCTTACTTCCACCTGAAAACGCACATTCAGTTTATGTGTCATCTACCGCAGTTTTAGTGGACTTTATGCCAGAGCGAGCTCTACGGGGATACGGTAAAACCCAAGTGGATCGGCAGACCTTAATCAGCATGTTTTACAACAATATGGCGGCAGAGTCTTTGGTGAATGGTGATTTAGACAGGGCCTATGCCTTGATTAAAGTGGGTTTAAAAGTCGGCCAGTTTGTTCCTTCACTCAACACGCTCGCCATTATTTACCGGCATAAAGGTGATGAAAAGCGGGCCGAACAGGTTTATCGCTATGCACTCAAGTTTGATGCGAAGAACCTGACAACGCTTTATAACTTAGCCTTGATTTTAGGGGAGCAGGGGCGGCTTGATGAATGGGCCGAAATTAATAAAGTGCTTGAATTAGCACGAATACGTAATCCCTATTATTACTATGACATGGGGCAGCAAGCTTATGATGAGCATCAATACGACGAGGCCTTGGCTTGGTATCAAAGGGCGTTGGCAAAAGCGGATTATCGTCATGAGTTCTTCTTCGGTTTATCTAAAACCTACTGGGCGCTGGGGGACGAAAAGCGTGCCAAACTGAATATGGATAAAGCCTTGGCTTTGAGTCGAGATGAGTCAGAGCGTCAACGCTATCAGAGCAAGTTACAAGTCATGTTACAGCATTAGCATTTGTCCGCTTTTTCTATTGAGAGCTGGCCATCAATTAAGCTTATTACGGGTAAACATCTTTGCTTGCTAACATAGGGCACCTAAATACACTTGCAGCAAATATGTTTATTCCTTTTTATCCGCCATATTCGATTTTGTTCATCAAGGCTGTGAGTTAGCTGGCATATTTGAATTTTGATTTTTTTAAAATATATTAAAACAATAAGTTATATTTGATTTTTTGAAATGGAGACAACTTGGTTGCATTGGCGCCTGAGACTCGATAAATTGAACTCAGTATTGCAGTTGAGATCCCTTATCGCAGCGATAGAAATAGCCTAAAACACCAGCGTTGGAGCAGTAAAATTATGTATTACCAAAATGATGACGTTCGCATTAAAGAAGTAAAAGAGTTACTTCCACCTATCGCGATTCTTGAACGATTTCCTGCTTCCGAAAAAGCCTCTGCGACTGTGTTTAATGCGCGTAATAGTATCCATAATATTCTGGCTAAGTCTGATGATCGTCTATTAGTGGTGATTGGGCCTTGTTCTATCCACGATCCCAAAGCTGCGTTGGAATATGGACAGCGTTTGGTCTCACTGCGTGAACGTTATAAAGATCAACTCGAAATTGTGATGCGAGTGTATTTTGAAAAACCAAGAACCACAGTGGGTTGGAAGGGGCTGATTAACGATCCTTACATGGATAACAGCTTTAAACTCAATGATGGTTTACGCACCGCCCGTAAATTATTAGTGGATTTGAACGACAGCGGTATGCCAACCGCGGGTGAGTTTCTTGACATGATCACCCCACAATATATGGCTGATTTAATGTGCTGGGGAGCCATTGGCGCCCGTACGACAGAATCTCAAGTACACAGAGAGTTAGCCTCGGGTCTTTCTTGTCCGGTCGGCTTTAAAAATGGTACAGATGGCACGATCAAAGTTGCTATTGATGCGATAGGTGCTGCCAATGCACCACACCATTTTTTATCTGTGACTAAGTTGGGCCATTCGGCGATCGTTTCGACTAAGGGCAATCCTGATTGCCACATTATTTTACGGGGTGGCCGCGAGCCCAATTATAGCGCGCCGCATGTCACTGATATTAGCCAGCAATTGTTAAAAGCCAAGCTTGCCGACAACATCATGATCGACTTTAGCCATGCGAATAGTAGTAAAGAGTATCAACGTCAGTTAGTGGTTGCTGAAGATGTCGCTGGTCAAGTGGCGGCGGGAAATACTGCTATTTTTGGTGTTATGGTAGAAAGCCATTTAGTGGAAGGTCGTCAAGATCTTATTGAAGGTCAAGAGTTATGCTATGGGCAGAGTATTACCGATGCGTGTATTGGTTGGGATGATACCGAGCGTCTGTTAGCTATTTTGAACCAAAGCATTATCGAACGCCGTCAGGTTTAATTGTCTGCTCGAGCGAACATAAACCGCAACTATACCTGAGTTTGCCGTTAACGATTGCGGGTTAAGTAAAAACAAAGGCGCTATCCCGGCGCCTTTGTTTTATCTATTTATTGCTTATTTCAACAATGTATTCATTTGCTTTGGCTAAGCTACCAAAGGCGGCAATAAGGTTGTTTCTACCTTTATCTTGTATCTCTGGATTGCCTGATTCGATCATCATCCACACCCAAGTTTGGATCAGTGGTAATGGCGGGTATTGAACTTTAGCGGAATCCAACATAAAGCTTCCTTTGATCTTAATTTAATTTGTTTGTCTTAATGTTCTCGCTAGAACTTGGGCGTATGAATCGCAAAATCTAGCGCGTAGAGGTTAACAAATTCTATTGATTTGTATAACCGCCTCCATGACATTTTGGGCAAAACTGCAAAAATAATCAACAGCAGCAACTCTGTGCCAAGCCTTCTTCCATTGCACTCTTATCCTCTTACATACGGCTCTGAGGTTAAGCAAAACGGTACATGCCTGAACACAAATCAGTATAAATTCATTTATTGTGAATACGCCAGTGTAATGCGTAAGTATGATGTTTTGACTTTAAATACAATCAAAATAGCTGCTGAGTATGTCGTGAATAAGTCTATTTTTCTGTCAGGAAAATCTGATTGATTTTATTCAGACTTTGCTAGTTTCGCTTAGCTTATGTCCGGTGTGAACTGTTACAATTGGCATAACTCATTCAAGGTTATGTCTTATGCGCCCAACGTTATATTTTGAAGGTCCAGTCGATAAATTAAACTGGCACGTCATGAAACTGCTTTGGCCTTACTTATTGGAATACAAAGGCCGTATTGCGCTGGCGATGTCATGTCTCATCATCGCTAAGCTGACCAGCGTTGGTCTGCCTTTTATTCTGAAGCATTTGGTCGACACCTTAGATGCCGATAAAACCGCGCAAGCCCTCAGTGTGCCCGTAGGATTAGTGTTGGCCTATGGTGCGATTCGTTTACTGACGGCGATTACGGGGGAGATCCGCGATACCTTGTTTGGCCGCGTAACAGAGCGGGCGATCCGCCGTTTAGGTTTAGCGGTATTCGACCATTTACACCGACTTGACCTCGATTTTCATCTAGAGCGCAAAACCGGTGGCTTATCCCGCGATATTGAACGCGGCACCAGCGGCGTGAGTTTCCTCATGCGTTTTATGGTGTTCAACATAGTGCCAACCTTGCTCGAAATTGTCATGGTGATTGGCATTTTCTTCTATAACTATGGTATTGCGTTTGCGGCAATCACCTTTATTGCTGTGCTGGCTTATATTATTTTTTCTGTGGTCGCGACCGAATGGCGCACTGAGTATGTACGTGATGCGGCCAAGGCTGACTCGTTATCGAACACCCGTGCCATCGACAGCTTGCTGAACTATGAAACGGTAAAGTATTTTAATAATGAAAAGTATGAGTCGCAGCGCTATGACCAAGCGCTTGAACAGTGGGAAGTCGCTAAGCGTAAGAATCGTTTATCTTTGTTTGCGCTCAATGGTGGACAAGCTGTGATTATCGCTTTGGCGATGACGGCTATGATGGCGCTGGCAGCATACAGAGTCACCTATGGCGATATGACCTTAGGTGATTTTGTGTTGATTAATGCGTTTATGATGCAGCTCTTTTTACCCCTTAACTTCTTAGGTTTTGTGTATCGCGAAATTCGCGGCGCGTTAGCCAATATTGAGCGCATGTTTAGCCTACTCGATAAACATCCTATGATAGTCGACTTACCCCAAGCACTCGATTTTCAACCCACTAAGGGTGAGTTGATATTTGAAAATGTTAATTTTAGCTACGATGAGCGGCAAATTCTGCGGGACGTGAGCTTTAAGGTTGAAGCCGGTAAAAAGGTGGCTGTTGTAGGTGATAGTGGTGCAGGTAAATCGACCCTGATTAAACTGCTGTTTCGATTTTACGATGTGGACCAAGGTGCGATTAAAATCGATGGACAAGATATCCGCCATCTCACCCAAGATGCGCTGCGGCGTGCCATCGCCATAGTGCCGCAGGATACCGTGCTGTTTAACGATTCATTAGTCGAAAATATACGTTATGGTCGCCCGAGCGCGACGGATGAAGAGGTGCGTAACGCGATTAAACTGGCGCACTTAGAGCAATTTATTGCATCACTTGCCCTTGGTTGGGACACAAAGGTGGGTGAGCGCGGCTTAAAGCTATCTGGCGGAGAAAAACAGCGGGTCGCGATAGCAAGGGCCATTTTGAAGGGCTCGCCTGTGCTGGTTTTTGATGAGGCGACATCTTCACTCGATAGTCGCTCCGAGCAAGCTATTTTGTCGGCACTGCGGGAAGTCGCTAAGGGGCACACTAGCCTAGTCGTGGCTCATAGGCTATCGACCATAGTCGATGCCGATCAAATAGTCGTATTAAGCCAAGGAGAAATAGTTGAGCAAGGTAATCATCAGACTTTGCTGTTGGCAAATGGTCTTTATGCCAAATTATGGCGGATACAAAATGAGCAACAACATACTCCTCTGAGCAGTTAATAGCGTAATACAGTTCAGTCTTTATTCAGCTTCGGCTCTCTATACTCAATGCCAACACATCAATCGGAAGAGATCTGGCATGGAAAATATTACACTGAGAGCTAATATTGAAGGCAAAGAAGAAAAAGTCGCCACTGATTGGTATGCCATCATGGCGACATTGAAAAAACGTGGTGTTGATTATGATTCATTGCAACGCATTCATGCTGAGTTGAACGCGGGCCTGTTGGTTACAACTCGGCGACTTACCTTGGCTAAAGTCAATCCAGAAATGGTGCTGGCAGGTGTGATCCGCGATATGAACGCGCCGACAAGTGACTTTATGGGTATGCGTTAGGTGTGTTCGCTAGTGCTTTAGTACAGTTTAGGTGAGAACGTCCGAGAATAGAGGTGAGCCTCTATTCTTGATGCTCTAGAGAGACTCCAGAGATAAAATATGGCTGAATTAAGCTACGCCGTTCAGCTTCCCCGCTTTCCAACCTTCACATAAAAGATTCAATTTAGGTACTGACTCATCTATCAAAGTGAGTCGAATGATCTGCCCTTCGCGAAAACACACCAGTTCACCTTCGATCTCGGTCAGGCGATTACAGCTCTTACAGCTAGTGCTTACAGTTTTACTGGCGGGCAGTTGGCTTACGAAGCTAGATTTCAAAGTGTTTCCTTAAGTTCAATTGTGGGTAAGACATTTGAATAATGTCTCACGTCACGGATCTTACCTCTTTTGTGATACGCATTCAAATATACCTTATGTAAACCCTATATAGACGAAAGTTGTATTCGCCATTAACCGCGAGGGTTCGCGGCTACTTATCCATATGTGCATAGTATTTATCGAGTGAAATGGATAAACCGCTATCGAGTACAATTCGGACATGTGAGGGTTTGAGTTGTCTTGGTTCTGTCACTCCGCAAGAGTGCGCAATTAAGGCTAAGTCATGGTGTAAATTATGATTATAGTTAGCAACACGAGCCGATTTATCCCTAGGATCGAGTCCTTGTTGTAGTTTGGGATTGTGCGTTGTGATGCCCGTTGGGCAGGTATCTCTATTGCACTGTAAGGCTTGAATACAACCGAGGGCGAACATATTGCCACGGGCCGATGCGATGAAGTCGGCACCTAATGCCAAAGCCCAAGCGACTCTTGATGGCACTATGAGTTTACCCGAAGCGATGACTTTGATGCGTTTACGCAAGCCTCGTTGGATCAAGACATTAACTAGGATAGGTAAGCTTTCCTTCAGTGGTAATCCGACATAATCCATTAAAGGTTGTGGTGCAGCGCCTGTGCCGCCATCGGCACTGTCTAAAGTAAAGAAGTCGGGGGCAGAGTCTTCACCACGACGTTCGATTTCATCACATAAATCTTCGAGCCACTGTACGTCACCGAGTACGGCCTTAATGCCCGTTGGTTTACCGGTAACTTCACGTACTCGTTCAACCATATCCAAAATATCGTTCACGGATTTGAATTCAATATGACCATTAGGGCTAATAGAGTCATAACCCTGAGGAATACCGCGGATATGGGCAATTTCAGCCGTGACTTTGATCCCTGGTAAAATGCCACCTTTGCCCGGTTTAGCTCCTTGACTCATTTTAATTTCGAACATTTTGACTTCGGGATGAATGGCTATCGACTTGAGCTTTTCATCGTCTAAATGTCCTTGCTCATTACGTACACCGTATTTGGCCGTTCCAATTTGAAAGACGATATCGCAGCCACCTTTTAGATGATAAGGGCTCAAGCCGCCTTCACCTGTGTTAAGCCAGCAACCCGCCTGCGCTGCACCGTGGGAAAGGGCGGTAATTGCTGGGCGCGATAGAGCCCCAAAGCTCATGGCTGAAATATGACAAATGGCTTGAGTCGTATAGGGTTGGCGGCAATTGGTGCCAATTGTCAGTGGATGAATGGGTGTGATCTCTTCATCTTGGGTTGGGAAGGCGGTATTCATAAACATAATAGTACCAGCATTATCTAAGGGGCGAGTCGAACCAAAGGCGATAGTTCTATCGACATTTTTAGCCGCGCGGTAAACCCAACTGCGTTCTGCACGGTTGAATGGCAGTTCTTCTCTGTCTTGGGCAAAAAAGTATTGTCTGAAAAACTCACCTTGTTTTTCAAACAGATATCGAAAGCGACCAATCACGGGATAGTTATGTCTTACCGCTTGTTTGGTCTGCATTTTATCTGCGATATACATGTAAATAACCGCGAGTACTGCGAGTCCTATTACAATCAAAAACAGCCCTGAAAATAGATCGAGTCCCCACATAAACCAATTGAGTTCACTCATGTTATTTATCCTTATTCTTGTCCGTAACGGGTGGCGATCAAGCTCGCAGGTTGGTCATCATTAAGAGAGAGTAAAAACAGCTGGCTATAGTCATCTTCGCTGATCGCTTGGATCTCAGGTCCACCAAGGGCTTTAATGATCAGTGGGACAGTGTTTGAATGCCCAACGATGAGTGTATTGCCCTTTACAGCATGCACTTGTTCGACAATGTGTTGGATATGTCCTTCGATAGGTTTGGCTGCTTCTACTATCGTCACAGGTAAATGGCGATCCTCGGCGATGGGCGCGAGTGTTTGTTGGGTTCTTAGGTATTGAGTCGCAATAAGTTGCGACAGCGGCGTGCGGCTCAAGGCAGTGATCAGTGATGTTGCGCGCATTTCTCCCTTGGGTGATAACTGCGGGTTATTGGCTGGCGTGTCGGCTTTTTCGGCATGTCTGACTAAAATAATTAGTCTGCTCTCCGCATGAGCTTGGCTAATGGGGGTAAAGCCGAGGCAAGTGAATATGACGAGGCTTGTTAGCAGGCTAAAGCGTTTTATATTGATACCCAGATTATGCTTAAAATAGTGCTTAAGGATTAGTGTAAACCCGTGAAAGCGGAAATGACTCAAACTGCGGCCTGCTGCCATGGTGTAACATCCTTTTCTATTGGCTTATGTCTAAGCTCAGCGATAGTAATGATCTGCATTGCGGTGGGTTGGAGCTTTATTAAAGAATGAACCCACTTAATTTATGTGGGCCTTATCATGGCCTTGTGGTCAGATGGTACTTCAATTCTAAAAATTACTAAAGATGGTTAAATTTTGGTCGATAATTAAGTCGACCCGAATTGAATGGATAGTCATCATGGAAATCAATAAACCCCCTCAAGTGCAAAGTACTCCTTTGCCACAGAAAAAATATGCTGAAAACGCGGCGTCTAAGGGCACCGACGTGAGTGATTCGAAGGACGCGAAAGCCACAGAAGTAACCTCGAAGCAAACTGCGCAGCAAACGAGCAAGCAGCTGATGAATCAAGCGATTTTATCGGCACAGCAAGATGTGAATATCAAGTCAGGCGATCAGTCTATGGCCTTGCTTTATCGCGCAGCGATAGAGTCGATTAATAAAGAATTAGCGCCCACTATGGGCGAGAACGCGATTCAGACGGCTTACGATAATGGCGTAGATACTTCTCCAGAAGCGACAGCAGATCGTATCGTGAGTTTTGCGACGCAGTTTTTTAGCATTCACCAACAACAAAATTCGGGTATGAGTCTAAGTGATCAACTCGATAGCTTTATGGGGATTATTGGCGGTGCCATCGACAATGGCTTTAAAGAGGCTAAAGATATTCTGTCCGGCCTTAAAGTATTGCAGGGTGATATTGCCGATGGTGTCGATAAAACCTACAGCTTAGTGCAAGAGGGGCTGCAAGCCTTTAGAGATAGCTTTAACAAGAAGACTGATGAGACAGTATCGAGTCCGAGTTAATACCTCAGTATTTTCAGTTCTATATTCAGCGTTATAGTCATAAGCCCCTTATATAACTGTCTCTTCTACACAAATCCCTCAGTTTGCCCCGGGGGATTTTTTTGAACCATTTTCAATTACCCTGATCTGATCCTGACCTTTTGTTTCAGATACCATATACCATGTTTTTAAGTGAACCATCACTCTGGGCACAGAGCATTTTTCAGCGCGCACAATTAGGGGATGTACGAAGGACCAAACGGCTTGTACAGTTGGCGGCTCAACTTG